>DATGFS010000007.1 GCA_035308905.1 bacterium
GCGCTGGGAGGAGACCTACAACAACGTCCGGCCGCACCAGGCGCTCGGTTACCTCACTCCGAACGAGTACCTCGCTCAATGGCAGGCGGCTCAGCGATGAATTTGGAGGCTGGTGTAGTCGGATCTACTGGACCAGTACAACCGGTTGACGGGCCGGCCGTCCCATGCTAGGATAGCCGGGTGCTTCATCACTCTAGCGCTTTATCGAGGTAAAGTACGCATGCCGCGCGACCCGCGCGAACGCTGGCAACTGATTCCGTCCGGCACCCGCGACTGGCTGCCGCAGCAGGCGGCGCGCCTTAGGGCGGCGACCGCCGGCGTGCTCGCGGAGGCGGCGCGCTGGGGCTACCGCGAGGTCGTCACGCCGACGATCGAGTACCTCGACGTGCTGGTGCGCGGCGAGGGCGCCGACGCCGCGGACCGGCTGTTCAAACTCGTGGACCGGGGCGGCGAGCTGCTCGCGCTGCGGCCGGAGATGACGACGCCGGTGGCGCGGCTCGTCGCGACCCGCCTGCGGGAAGAGCCGGTGCCGCTGCGCGTGGCCTACGCCGGATGGGTCTTCCGCGGACGCGAGGCCGGCTCGGCGCGCCTCAGGGAGTTTCCGCAGGCCGGATGCGAGTTGATCGGGGCGCAGAACGTGGACGCCGACGCGGAGATCGTGGCCCTCGCCGTAGGCGCCCTGCGCGCCGCGGGGGCGCCGGGCTTCTCGGTGAGCCTCGGGCATGTCGGGTTCCTGCAGGGCGTCCTCGCGGGCCTCGACCTTTCCGAGGAGGACGCTGTCGGCGTGCGCGCGCTCCTCTACCAAAAGGACTTCGTCGGCCTGCGGGATCTGCTCGAGCGCCACCGCGCCCCGGCGGATCGTCTCGACGCGCTCATGGCGCTGCCGGCCCTCCGCGGCGCGGGCGCGCTCGAAGAGGCGCGGCGGCTCGTGCACACGCGGGAAGGCCGGGAGGTCGTCCGCGACCTCGAGCGCCTCGGGGAGGCGCTCGAGGCGCACGGGGTCGACGACGCGGTGACCATCGACCTGAGCATCATTCGTGATTTCGACTACTATACCGGCATCGTCTTCGAAGGGCACACCGCGACCCTGGGCGCCCCGCTGCTGGGCGGCGGCAGGTACGATCGCCTGCTCGAACGCTTCGGCATGCCGCTGCCGGCGACGGGATTCGCGATCCGCATCGAGCGCGTGCTGGCCGCGGAGATCGCCGGCGCGCCGGACGGCGCGGCGCAGGCATGGGTGCCGGACGCGGTGGTGGCGGCGGACGCGGGCTGCGGCGCCGAGGCTGCGGCGTGCGCCCGGGCGCTGCGGGCCGGCGGACTCGCGGTCGCGCTGGAAGTGCTCGGCCGGCCGTGGGAGCAGGTCGCGGCCGACGCCGCGCAGCGGGGGGTCGCGCGTGCGATCCTCGTCGGCCGGGGAACGGCCCGGGTCCGGGAGGGCGCCGCGCCCGAGCGGACGGTGCCGGTCGCCGACGTGATGGGCGGCCGCGGCGCGGCCGCACGCGGCGGCGCATCGTGACGCCTCGGCCTGAACGAAAAGCGCTCGTGACCGTCGCGGTGCCGTCCGGCCGTCTGCTGGACGGCGCGATGCGGATCCTCGACGCGGCCGGCTACCTCGACGGCGACGCGTGGCGCGAGAGCCGCCGGTTGATCGTAGAGGGCGCCGAGCCCGGGATGCGGTGCCTGATCGCCAAGCCGGTCGATCTGCTGACCTATGTCGAGCACGGCGCCGCCGATCTCGGGATCGCCGGGAAGGATGTGCTGCTCGAGCAGGGCCGCGACGTCTACGAACTGGTCGACCTCGGCTTCGGGGCGTGCCGCGGCGTGCTCGCCTTCCCGGGACGGCTCGCGGCGACGTGGGAGCGCCTCACGCCGCTGCGCATCGCGACCAAGTATCCGCACGTCACGGAGCGGCACTTTTGGGGACAGGGCCGGCCGGTTGAGATCATCCCGATGAACGGCACCGTCGAACTGGCGCCGCTCGTCGGTCTGGCCGACGGGATCATGGATCTCGTGATGAGCGGGCGCACGCTGCGTGAGAACGGACTCGTGGAGGTCGCGGAATTGTTCCAGTCTACGGCGCGCCTCGTGGTGAACCGGATCAGCCTGCGCAGCCGCGCCGACGCGGTTGCCGCGGTGATCGATCGCGTGCGCGCCGCGGTCGCGCCCCCGGCATCCGCCGGGGGCGTCACGCCGCCCGCCTGAACGGAGGGAGAATCGTGGACGTCGTCCGGCTGGCCGAGGCATCCCCCGAGCGTCTGCAGCGGATTCTGCGCCGCTCGAGCGCGGAGATTTTCGACCCCGCGCGCGTCGCGCACGTCGGCGCGATCATCGACGATGTCGAGCGGCGCGGCGACGCCGCGATCGTCGACTACACCGCGCAGTACGATGGCGTGACGCTCGCGCCGGAGCGCCTGATGGTGGCCCGCGACGAGGTGCGCCGGGCGCACGAGGCGATCGACGACGGGCTGCGCAGCGCGCTCAGCGCGTCGATCGAGCGTACGCGGCGCTACAACGAGCGCCTGCGGCCGCCGGGGCTCACGCTCGATGAGCTCGAGCCGGGGATCACCACCGGCGTGAAGTGGTCGGCGGTCGACGGCGCCGGCGTCTACGTCCCGAGCGGGAAGGGAACGTTTCCATCGACGCTTGTGACGCTCGTGACCCCGGCGGTCGTCGCCGGCGTCGAGGAGATCGCGGTCGTCGTTCCGCCCCGCGCGGACGGGACCGTCGATCCGGCGATCCTCGTCGCCGCGGATCTGTTGGGTGTGCCGCAGGTCTTCCGCTGCAACGGCGTCGCCGGGATCGCGGGGCTTGCGTTCGGCACCGCGACGCTGCCGCGCGTGCGGCTGCTCGGCGGCCCCGGCAACCCCTACGTGACCGCGGCGCAGATCGCCGTCCAGTCTCGGGGCGTGCGTCTCCTGTCGGTGCTCGGGCCGACCGAGTCGATGATCCTCGCCGACGAGAGCGCGGATACGGACCGCCTGGCGCTCGACCTCCTCAACGAGGCGGAGCACGGGACGGACTCCGCGGCGCTGCTCGTCACCCCGTCGGCGGCGGTGATCGACGACGTGCAGGAGCGCCTGCCCCGGTACCTCGCGCAGCTGCCGGAGCGCCGCCGCGGATTCGCGGAGGCGGCGACGCGCGATTACGGCGGTGCGATCCTCGCCCGGTCGATGGAGGAGGCCCTCGCGTTCGTCAACCTCTACGCGCCCGAACACCTGCAGATCGCGACCCGCGATCCGCTCGGGACGCTCGGCCGGGTCCGGCATGCCGGCGAGGTGCTGCTCGGTCAGGACACGCCGTTCTCAGCCGGCAACTACGCGATCGGCGTGCCCGCCGCGCTGCCGACGTCGGGATTTGCCCGGGTCGCCTCGGGAGTGACGGTGATGAGTTACCTCAAGGCGACGTCCGTGGCCGGGCTCGACGAGCGCGGGCTGGCCGCGGTGCGGCCGGTCGTCGAGCGCCTCGGCCGGTACGAAGACTTCCCCGCGCACGTCCTGGCCGTCACAGCGCGGGGGGTCGACGCGTGACCCGCGTGGGCCGCGCGTCGCGCGCGACGGGGGAGACGAAGCTCGAGGTCCGCCTGGACCTCGACGGGACCGGCCGCGCGGAGATCGCGACCGGCGTGCCGTTCCTCGACCACATGCTCGAGCAGATCGCGCGGCACGGCCGGTTTGACCTGTCGCTCGCGGCGTCGGGGGACCTCGAGATCGACGCGCATCACACCGTCGAGGACGTGGGCATCGCGCTCGGCCGGGCGTTCAAGGACGCGGTCGGGGCCGGCGCCGGGATCTTCCGGTACGCCTCCGCGCACGCGCCGCTCGACGAGGCGCTCGTGCTCGCCGTGGTCGACGTCAGCGGCCGGCCGTACCTGCATTACGCGGTGCCCGTGACACGCCAGCGCCTCGGCGCCTACGACACGGACCTCACCGAGGAATTCTTCCGCGCGTTCGCGATGAACGCCGGGATCACCCTGCACGTGATCCTGCTGCACGGCCGGAACGGCCATCACATCATCGAGGCCGCCTTCAAGGCGCTGGCGCTCGCGCTCGACCGCGCGACGCAGCACGATCCTCGCGTCGAGGGCGTGCCGTCGACGAAGGGCATCCTCGAGTGATCGCGGTCGCGGACTACGGCGCCGGCAACCTGCACAGCATCGGCATGGGCCTGCGCCGGCGGGGGCTCGACGTGCGGGTGACCGACGACCCGCGCGTGCTGGACACGGCAGCGGCCCTGGTCGTTCCCGGCGACGGTGCGTTCGGACCGGCGATGGCGCGCCTGCGGGAGTCGGGATTCGCCGAGCGGATCATCGCCTACGTGCGGTCCGGCCGGCCGTTTCTCGGCGTCTGCCTCGGGATGCAGCTGCTGTTCGACGAGAGCGTGGAAGGCGGATCGAACCGCGGCCTCGGCGTGCTGCCGGGCCGTGTCGTGCGCCTGCCGGAGACCGTGAAGATCCCCCACATGGGCTGGAACCAGCTGCGGATCGACCGGCCCTCGCCGCTGCTCGAGGGCGTGCCGTCCGGCGCCTACGTGTACTTCGTGCACTCCTATTACTGCGCGCCGTCGGATCCCGCGCTCGTCGCGGCGACGGCGTCCTACGGCGCCGACATCGCGGCCGTCGCGGGCCGCGGCAATGTCTGGGCGACGCAGTTTCACCCCGAGAAATCCGGGGAGATCGGCGAACGGATCCTCAACAACTTCGCGCGGTGGGCCGCCGGTGTTGGTGCTGCCGGCGGTTGACATCCGCGGCGGGCGCGCCGTGCGTCTGATCCAGGGCGAGCGGCACCGCGAGCGCGTGTACGACGACGATCCGGTGGCGGCGGCGCGGCGCTGGACGGCGGCGGGCGCGACGTGGCTGCACGTCGTGGATCTCGACGGCGCCTTCGGCGGCCGGCCCGGCAACTCGGACGCGGTCGGCCGGATCCTCGCGGCCGCCGGCGTGCCGGTGCAGGTGGGCGGCGGCGTGCGCGATCTCGAGACGATCGAGCGCCTGCTCGACGCCGGCGCGGCCCGCGTGATTCTCGGCACCGCCGCGGTGAGCGCGCCGGATCTGCTGCGCGCCGCGTGCGCGCGGTTCGGAGAGCGCATCGCCGCGGCCGTCGACGCCCGCGACGGCCGCGTGGTCACGGAGGGATGGACGGCGGAGACCGCGCTGACCGCGCTCGAGGCGGCCGTCCGGGTGGTCGAGGCGGGCGTGCGGAGGATCGTCTACACCGACACGCGCCGCGACGGCATGCTCGGGGGGCCGGATCTCGCGCCGCTCGGGGACTTGCTCGCCGCGGCGGGCGTCCCCGTGATCGTGGCCGGTGGGGTGTCGTCGGCCGACGACGTGCGGCGTCTCCGGCGGCTCGAGCCGGCGGGACTCGAAGGGGCGATCGTCGGCCGCGCCCTCTACGAAGGCGGCGTGCGGCTGGAGGACCTGCTTGCGGCGGCGGCCGTCGGTCCGGAGGGCACCTGATGCTGGCCCGGCGCGTCGTCGCCTGCCTCGACGTGAAGGACGGCCGCGTGGTGAAGGGCACGCGCTTCGTCAACCTGCGCGACGCCGGCGACCCCGTCGAGCTGGCCGCCGTCTACGACCGCGAAGGTGCCGACGAGGTCGTCTTCCTCGACATCACGGCGAGCCACGAGGGCCGCGGCATCATGGAAGACGTCGTCCGGCGGACCGCGGAGGTGTTGACGATTCCGTTCACCGTCGGGGGCGGGCTCTCCACGGCGGACGATCTCCGCCGCATGCTGCGCGCCGGCGCGGACAAGGTCGGGGTGAACACCGCCGCGGTGCGGCGTCCCGATCTGATCCGCGAAGGCGCCGAACAGTTCGGCAGCCAGTGCATCGTGGTCGCGATCGACGCGAAGCGCACGGCGGCCGGACCGGCGGGCGCCGTCAGGTGGGAGGTCTTCACGCACGGCGGCCGTCGGCCGGCGGGCGTGGACGCGGTGGAATGGGCGCAGCGCGCCGCCCGGCTCGGCGCCGGTGAGATTTTGTTGACGAGCATGGACCAGGACGGCCGCGAGGACGGCTTCGACCTCGAACTGGTCCGGGCGGTGACGCGCGCCGTCCGGATTCCGGTGATCGCCTCCGGCGGCGCCGGCGTGCCCCGCCACTTCGTCGAAGCGGTTGCGGTCGCCGACGCGGACGCGGTCCTGGCCGCGTCGGTGTTTCACTATCGCACCTACAGCATCACGGCGGTGAAGGCCGCCATGGCGGCCGCGGGCATTCCCGTCCGGCCGGCGTCAACTTCAGGGCGGCCGGACGCGGATCGGCCGGCGGGCGGGGAGTCCAGCGGATGAGCGATGCCGATACGATCAGGTACGACGCCGCCGGGCTGGTGACGGTGGTGGCGCAGGACGCCGGCACCGGCGAGGTGCTGATGGTGGCGCACATGACGCGCGAAGCGCTCGAGCGCACGCTCGCCACCGGCCAGGCCTGGTATTGGAGCCGCAGCCGCCGGCAGTTGTGGCGGAAGGGCGAGACCTCGGGCCACACGCAGCGCGTCCTGGAAGTACGAGGGGACTGCGACGGAGACGCTATTCTATTGAAGGTTGAGCAAACCGGCGCGGCCTGCCACACCGGCCATCGGTCGTGTTTCTATAGAAACGTGGCGCCGGACGGGCGGCTCGTGGAGGAGGGCGGCGCGCAGGCCCAGGCCGCGCGGCCGGCCGGCCCGGAGATTCTGACGGAACTCGCCGCCGTCCTCGCCGAGCGCCGCCGGGCGCCCGCGGCCGGGTCCTACACAGCCGGGCTGTTCGCGGAAGGCCTGGCGCGCCTGAATGAGAAAGTCATGGAAGAGGCCGCCGAGGTGACGCGGGCCGCCCGCAAGGAGACCCCCGGCCGGCTCGTGGAAGAAGCCGCCGATCTCTGGTTCCACTCGCTCGCTCTGCTCGTGTACCAGGGCATCAGTCCATCGGAAGTCTTCGCGGAACTGGCCCGGCGGAGGCGCTGAGAAACGGAGCGCGGGTGCGCTACGCGGTCTTCTCCGATGTCCATGCCAACATCGAGGCGCTGGAGGCGGTGCTCGCGGACGCGGCCCGCCGCTCGCCGGACGCCTATCTTTGTCTCGGCGACGTGGTCGGCTACGGCCCCGATCCCAACGCCTGCGTCGACCGGGTTCGCCGCCTCGGGGCGGCCGCCATTGCCGGCAACCACGACCGCGGCGCGGTCGGCGGCCTCGACCCCGCCGCGTTCTCACCGCTCGCGCGCGCGGCCATCGAATGGACCGCGCGTGAGCTGACCGAGGAGAACCGCGCGTTCCTCGCCGCGCTGCCCGATCGATTCGAGACACCGGCGTTTGTCGCCGTGCACGGCAGCCCCCGCGAGCCCGTGGAGGAGTACATTCTCGATCTGCCGACCGCGCTTGCGGTGTTCGCCGAGACCGACTTCCGCGTGTGCCTGGTCGGGCATACGCACCTTCCGGTTGTGTTCGTGCGCGGCAAAGACGGCCACATCAGGGCGCAGGATCTCCGGGCGGACGATGTGGTGCGGCTATCCGGTACCTCCCGCTACATCATTAACGGCGGCAGCGTCGGACAGCCGCGCGACGGCGACCCCCGCGCAGCCTATCTCATCTTCGACGACGGGGTCCCGGGTGTCACGCTGCATCGCGTCGACTATCCGATCGCGGCGACGCAGGCCAAGATGACCGCGCGCGGATTGCCGCCGCTGCTGTCGCGCCGCCTCGCCGCGGGGACGTAGACAGCGGAGGGAGCACTTTCCGGACCGCCGAAGCGGAACGCGGGGCGGATTCCCGAGCGGAGGGATACGTGTGAGCCAGCCGGCACGGCGCATGACGATCGACGACCTGACGGCTATTCCGGTGCTCGACGATCCGCGGCTGTCGCCGGACGGCGCGCAGGTGGCGTTCACGGTGATGCGCGCGGACCGCGACGCGAACACCTACCGGATCAGCGTATGGCTCGTCCCGGCCGCGGGCGGCGCGCCGCGCCAGCTGACCACAGCGCCGGCCAAGGACACCGCGCCGCGCTGGTCGCCGGACGGGACGCGCCTGGTGTTCCTGTCCGATCGCGGCGGCGACAAGCAGGTGTGGGTCATTCCGGTCGGCGGCGGCGAGGCGCGCGCCCTCACCGCGGGCAAGCTGTCGCCGGCCGACCCGGTCTGGTCGCCCGACGGGCGGTGGATCGCCTTCGTCGGGAAGCCGGAGCCGGCCCGCCCGCGAGGTGGCGCCTCCGAGCCCGGCGACTCCGATGTCAAGGTCATCGCGCGGCTTCGCTACAAGCAGGACGGCGAGGGCTTCTGGGACGGCCGCTGGAAACAGATCTTCGTCGTCTCCGCCGACGGCGGGCCCGCCCGGCAGGTCACCGGCGGGGAGTACGATCACCTCACCCCCGCGTGGTCGCCCGACGGCGCGCTGCTGGCCTACGCCGGCAACGCCTCGCCCGACGCCGATCTCAGCAACACGAGCGATATCTGGGTCGTCCCCATCGACGGCGGGTCGCCGCGCCCGCTCACCAAGAGCGCCGGCCCCGCCTCGGCCCCGGCCTGGTCCCCCGACGGCCGCACGATCGCCTATGTCGGTCACGACGACGCGTGTTGGGGCGCGACGAACTGGGGCGTGTGGACGGTGCCCGCCGCCGGGGGGGAGCCGGTCTGCCTGACCGCGCAGGAGGACCGCAGCGTGGGGCACCACATTACGACCGATTCGCGGGTCCACCCGGCCTCCGGCGGGCTGACGTGGAGCCGCGACGGCGGCCGTCTTGTGTTCATGGTGGCCGACGGCGGCAGCACGCAGATCGCGTCGATCGCCGCGGCGCCGGCAGCCGATCGTGCGATCCGCCTCGAGACGCGCGGGAACCACGAGCTGATCGGCTGCTCGCTCGACGGCGCCACGAAGCGGGTCGCCTGCGTCGAGAGCGATCCGGCGACGCCGGGCGAGGTCGCGGTCTTCGACCTCGGCGGCGAGATGCGCCGCCTGACCGACCTCACCGGACCCGCGCTGCGGCCGCTCGCGCTCGCGCGGCCCGAGCGGTTCCAATTCGAGAGCGTGGACGGCTGGACGGTGGAAGGGTGGGTGATGCGCCCCACCAATCCGGTCCACGGTCCGAAGGCGCCCTGCGTGCTGGAGATCCACGGGGGGCCGCATGCCGCCTACGGCAACGCGTTCTTCCATGAATTCCAGGTGCTGGCCGCCGAAGGGTACGGCGTCGTCTACCTCAATCCCCGCGGCAGTCAGGGGTACGGACAGCGCTTTACCGCGGCGACGCGGCACGATTGGGGAGGCAAGGATTACGAGGACCTGATGCGCGGGCTCGACCACGTGCTGGCCGCGCATTCCTGGATCGATCCCGAGCGGCTCGGCGTCGCTGGCGGCAGCTACGGCGGCTTCATGACCAACTGGATCGTCGGCCACACCAGGCGGTTCCGGGCCGGCGTCACGATGCGCAGCATCAGCAACGCCTACAGCCAGTGGGGCACGTCCGACCTCGCGTACATGAAGGGGATGTGGGAATATCCGGGCGATCCGTGGGAAGCCCCGCAGTTCTACCTTGAGCGGTCGCCGATCACGTACGTTCGCCAGATGCGGACGCCGCTGCTCATCCTCCACAGCGAGCAGGACCACCGGTGCCCGATCGAGCAGGGCGAGCAGTTGTTTATCGCCCTCAAGAAGCAGGGCGTGCCGACGCTCTTCGTGCGGTTCCCCAACGAGAGCCACGACCTCTCGCGCAACGGCCAGCCGCGTCACCGATTGGAACGGCTCCGCCACATCGTGGCGTGGTTCCGGCGCTACCTCGCGCCGCCGGGAGGCGAGACGCCGGCGCTCCCGGCCGGCGCGCGGCGCGCGGGCGCGGCCGCCGACACGTGACGCGCATCTACACGAAGACGGGAGACGCGGGCGATACCGCCCTGTTTGGGGGCCGGCGTGTCCCGAAGAACGATCCGCGGGTCTGCGCCTACGGGTCGGTCGACGAGTTGAACGCCGTGCTCGGCCTCGCGCGGGCGGCGGGGCCGCCGGACTCGATCGCGCCGGTCGTCGAACAACTTCAGCACTATCTCTTTGACCTCGGCTCGGAGCTGGCGACGCCTCCCGCCGCCGCGGCCGGGACGAGCGCGCACGCCAGCCACGTGACCGCCGCCTGGGTGGACGCGCTCGAGCGTGAGATCGACCGCCGCGAGGACACGCTCCCGCCGCTGCGCGCGTTCATTCTTCCGGGCGGCACCCCCGCCGCCGCGGCATTGCACCTCGCCCGCACCGTCGCCCGCCGCGCCGAGCGTGAGATCGTGGCGCTCGCCGCGCGCGAGCCGGTGAACCCGGAGCTGCTCAAGTTTATGAACCGGTTGTCGGACCTGCTGTTTGTCCTGGCGCGGGCGGCGAACCACGCCGCCGGACGTCCGGACGTGGAGTGGCGGCAGACGCGCTGATTCGGGCGGCGCGGCGTCCCTCCGCGCGGCGTCAGCCCGCTCCGGCTCCCAGGCGGCGCGTGAGCGCGCGGTCGACCTCGTCCATGAAGGCCTCGGTGGTCAGAAACGGCTCCTTCGGCCCGATGAGCACCGCGAGGTCTTTCGTCATCTTCCCGCTCTCGACCGTCTCGACGCACACGCGCTCGAGCGCGAGCGCGAAATCCACCACCGCGGGCGTCTCGTCCATCTTGCCGCGGTACTGCAGCCCGCGGGTCCAGGCGTAGATCGACGCGATCGGATTCGTCGACGTCGGTTTGCCCTGCTGGTGCAGGCGGTAGTGGCGCGTGACGGTGCCGTGCGCGGCCTCCGACTCGACCGCCTTGCCGTCCGGCGAGGCCAGCACCGACGTCATGAGGCCGAGCGACCCGTAGCCCTGCGCCACCGTGTCGGACTGCACGTCGCCGTCGTAATTCTTGCACGCCCAGAGGTACCCGCCGGTCCACTTGAGGCTGGCGGCCACCATGTCGTCGATCAGGCGATGCTCGTATGTGAGTCCCGCGGCGTCGAACTTCGCGCGGAACTCGGCGTCGTAGATCTCCTGGAAGAGATCCTTGAAGCGTCCGTCGTACGCCTTGAGGATCGTGTTCTTGGTGGAGAGGTACACCGGGTATTTGCGGCCGAGGCCGTAGTTGAAGCAGGCGCGGGCGAACCCCCGGATCGAGCTGTCGAGGTTGAACATGCCGAGGACAACGCCCGGGCCGTCGGCCGTGATGATCTCCCGCGAGATCGGCGTCCCGCCGTCCGACGGCGTGTAGCTGACGGTCAGCGTGCCGGGCCCGGGAAACCGGAAGTCCTGCGCCCGGTACTGGTCGCCGAATCCGTGGCGGGCGACCACGACCGGTTTGTCCCAGTGCGGGACGATGCGCGGCACGTTGCGGCAGATGATCGGCTCGCGGAAGATCGTGCCGTCGAGGATGTTGCGGATCGTGCCGTTCGGGCTGCGCCACATCTGCTTCAGGGAAAACTCCTTGACGCGCGCCTCGTCCGGCGTGATCGTGGCGCACTTCACGCCGACGCCGTGCTCGCGGACGGCGTGCGCGGCCTCGACCGTGATCCGGTCGTCGGTCTCGTCGCGCCGCTGGATCGAGAGGTCGTAGTACTTGAGGTCGACGTCGAGGTACGGCAGGATGAGCCGCTCGCGGATCCAGTGCCATATGATCCGCGTCATCTCGTCGCCGTCCATCTCGACGATGGGTCGCTTCACCTTGATTTTCGCCATCCGGGCTCCTTTCGGCCTGCCGCGACGCGCCGGGCGCCGTCTACCTTCGTTCGCCGCCGCGCGGCAGCGGCGCCGCCGGTGCGGCCGGCCCGCGGTACGGCAGCGGCACGTACTGTACGGACGGCCGCCGGTTCCCGGCCTGCGGATACAGTTCCATCAGGTCATAGACGGCGCGCGGCATCTCGGTGGAGACGGTGAAGCCGAGCGTTCTCGCTTCGTCGACCGTGATCGGGTAGTCGTGCGTCCACTGCCCGGTGGCGAGCTGGTCCGCCAGCGCGTTGGCCTGCTCGGCCGGGATGCGGCGGCCCGCGAGCTCGACGACCGCGGCGTGGACCTGGCGCAGCGCTTTCTTCGCGACGTCGGCGAGAATCAGCGTGTCGTCGTCCACCCGCTCGATCGGCTTGCGCGCCACGACGTCGACGATGGAAGCGGCGGGGTACTGGCCCAACTGCGGGTCGACGGGGCCCAGCACGGCGTGCGCGTCCATGACGATCTCGTCGGCCGCGAGCGCGATCAGCGTGCCGCCGGACATCGCGTAGTGCGGTACGAACACGGTGACGCGGCCGCCGTGGCTCTTCAGCGCCCGGGCGATCTGCTCGGCCGCGAGCACGAGGCCGCCCGGGGTGTGGAGGATCATGTCGATCGGCAGATCGGGCGGCGTGAGGCGGATCGCGCGCAGCAGGTCCTCGGAGTCCTGGATGTCGATGTAGCGCGCGAGCGGGATGCCGAGCAGGCTGATCGTCTCCTGGCGGTGGATCAGCGCGATCGCGCGGGTGCCGCGCGCGCGCTCGAGCGCCTGCAGCGCGCGCAGGCGCGCCATCTGCTGCCACTGGCGCAGCAGGATCGGCTGAATGAACGAGATGAGAACGAAAATCCAGAGGATGTTGCTGACGTTCAACGCCGGCCTCCGCGGGGACGTCGCGACGCGCCGAGCAGCGCCCGCGCGTATACTATGCCGCGGGGAAGGAAACCCCTTCGTATGACCCGAAATCCGAAGACAGCGTACTTGGATCGCCCAGTCGACCAACCCGGAAGGTTCCCATGAGCGATCAGGCGGTGCACGGTTCGTCTGCTCCTGTGATCCCCTGGTGGCTGCAGCCCGCCGCCACGGTCGCGGTGCTGACGGCGTTCGGCATCTACTCGATCTGGGTGGCGCTGCAGGGCCACGGCTACGTGGCGCCCTACCTGTCGCCATTCTATTCCCCGCCGGTCAAGATCAGCGGCATTCCGATCTCGCCGGCGTTCTGGGTGCTGTGGGCGCCGCTCGGCTTTCGCGCCACGTGCTATTACTACCGCAAAGCCTACTACCGCTCGTACTTCCTCGATCCGGTGTCGTGCATGGTCCCGGAGCGCCGCGGCGGCTACACCGGCGAGACGCGGTTCCCGTTCATCCTCAGCAACTTCCACCGGTACTTCCTGTACGTGGCGATCATCGTGCTGATCTTCCTCTGGAAGGACGCGATCGACACGTTCTTTCCGAACGGCGGCTTCGCGGTTCATTTCGGCTCGCTGCTGTTCCTCGCGAACGTGATTCTATTGTCCGGCTATACCTTCGGCTGCCACGCGTTCCGCCATCTCGTCGGCGGCAATCTCGACTGCTTCTCGTGCGCGCGGGGCGGACTGCTGCGCGCGCGCCTGCGGTCGGGCGTGAGCCGGCTGACGGCCTATCACGCCGCGTGGGCGTGGATGAGTCTGTTCTCGGTCGGCCTCGCCGACGTGTTCGTCAGACTGCTGGGCGCCGGGGTGATCACCGACCCGCGGCTCTTTTGATCGGCGCACGGGCGGGAACGGTGAGAGGGAGACGGTCTCGTGGCTGACTGGTACGACTCGCACGAATACGACGTCGTGATCGTCGGCGCGGGCGGCGCCGGACTGCGCGCGGCGATCGCCGCGGCCGAGGGCGGGGCCTCCGTCGGGCTCGTCTGCAAGTCCCTGCTCGGCAAGGCGCACACCGTGATGGCCGAGGGCGGCATCGCCGCGGCGCTCGGCAACCTGGACCCCGCGGACAACTGGGAAGTGCACTTCGCCGACACCATGCGCGGCGGCCAGATGATCAACGACTACCGCATGGTGGAGATCTTCGCCCGCGAGGCGCCCGACCGGGTCTACGAGTTGGAGCACTGGGGCGGCCTGTTCGACCGGACGCCGGACGGCCGTATTCTGCAACGGCCGTTCGGCGCGCATACCTACCGGCGGCTGTGCCACGTCGGCGACCGCACCGGCCTCGAGATGATCCGCACGCTTCAGGAAAAGGCGATCCACTGCGGCATCGACGTGCACATGGAAGTGACGCTCACCCGCCTGCTGAAAGACGGGGACCGGATCGCGGGCGCGTTTGGGTACGTGCGCGAGACCGGCCGGTTCGTCGTCTTTCGTGCCAAGGCGGTCGTGCTCGCCACCGGCGGCTGGGGCAAGCTGTACAAGGTGACCAGCAACTCGTGGGAGTCCACGGGCGACGGCTGCGCGATGGCGTACGAGGCCGGCGCGGAGCTCATGGACATGGAGATGGTCCAGTTCCATCCGACCGGCATGGTCTGGCCGCCCGGCGTCCGCGGCATTCTCGTCACCGAGGCCGTCCGGGGCGAGGGCGGGATCCTCCGCAACTCCGAGGGCGAGCGCTTCATGGAGCGCTACGACCCCGTGAAGAAGGACCTCAGCAGCCGCGACGTGGTGGCGCGGTCGATTTACAAGGAGGTCCAGGCCGGCCGCGGCACGCCGCACGGCGGCGCCTGGCTCGACATCACGCATCTCGGCGCCGAGAACATCAAGAAGAAGCTCCCGAGCATGTACGATCAGTTCCACAAACTCGCCGACATCGACATCACCAAGGCGCCGATGGAGGTCGCCCCGACGATCCACTACGTCATGGGCGGCGTGCGGGTCGAGCCCGGAACCGGCGTGACGACCGTGCCGGGACTCTTTGCCGCCGGCGAGGTGGAGGCGGGACTCCACGGCGCGAACCGGCTCGGCGGCAACTCGCTGAGCGACCTCATCGTGTTCGGCAAGCGCGCCGGCGAGCACGCCGCGCAGTACGTCAAGGGGGTCACGGGTACGCCGCGCATCGACGACGCGCAGGCGGATGAGGAGCGGCGCCTGCTCCGGCGTCCGTTCGAGAGCGACGGGACGGAGAACCCGTACGGGATTCACGAGAGCCTGCAGGCGATCATGGCGGAACACGCGGGCATCGCGCGCACCGGCGACGGCCTGCGTCAGGGCCTCGAGAAGCTGCTTGCGCTCCAGGAACGGGCGAAGCGCATGCATGCCACGGGATCGATGCTCTTCAACCCGGGCTGGCACGAGTGCCGCGACGTGCTGTTCATGCTCACGCTCGCCGAGGCGATCTTCCGAGCCGCGATCGAGCGCGCGGAGAGCCGTGGCTCCCACTGGCGGCTCGATTTCCCCGATCAGAACCCGGAGTGGGGCCGCAAGAACATCATCATCGCGCAGGAGAACGGCCGCATGGCCGTTCGCACGCGGCCGGTGCCGCAGATGCCGTCCGAACTGGCGCGGCTCGTGCAGGGCCAGACGGTCGTCAAGACGGTGCGTTAATTACATGGGTGCCGGGCCGCGAAGTCGGCCGGCGGTAGGAGCGGGGGCGAGATGGCCGATCAGATCTTCCACGTGTTCCGGGGCGACGCGAACGGCGGCGACCTCAAGGAGTACGCCGTGCCGCCGATGGAGGGCATGGTCGTCCTCGACGCGATCCACTACATCCAGGCGCATCACGACGGGACGCTGGCGTGCCGGTGGAACTGCAAGGCGGCCAAGTGTGGCTCGTGCAGCGCCGAGATCAACGGCAAGCCGCGCCTCATGTGCAAGACCCGCGTCGACGAGTTCCACGGCGCGTCGATCACGGTCCGGCCGATCAAGGTGTTTCCGCTCTTGAAGGATCTCGTCACAAACGTCTCCTGGAACTACCGTGTGAACAAGGAGATCCCGCCCTTCACGCCGGCGCCGGAAGCTCCGGGCGCCCCGCCGTGGCGGATGGCGCCGGTGGACGTGGAGCGGCTCTTCGAGTTCCGGAAGTGCATCGAGTGCTTCCTCTGCCAGGACGTCTGCCACGTGCTGCGCGAGCACAACGGGACCGACCGCTACTACGGGCCGCGGTTCATGGTCCGCATCGCGGCGATGGAGATGCACCCGAAGGACACCCTGAGCCGCGCCGACCTCCTCAAGGGCAAGGGCGGCATCGGCTACTGCAACATCACGAAATGCTGCGAGGACGTCTGTCCGGAAGGCATCCACATCACGGACAACGCGATCATCCCGCTGAAGGAGCGCGTCGCGGACGATCACTTCGATCCGTGGCGCGCGCTGCTCCGCCGCTTCGGCGGCCGGAAGGAACCGCGCGGCACGTAGCGCGCAGGGCGCGGCTCCCGCCGCGCCGTGAAAGGGGAGTCTCAGGTGGCACGCACCCGCGCGAAAGTCTCCATCGTCGGCGCCGGCAACGTCGGACATTCCGCCGCCCAGTGGATCGTCTCCCGGCGGCTGGCCGACGTGGTGCTCGTCGACGTGATCGAGGGCATGCCCCAGGGCAAGGCCCTCGATCTCAACGAGGCCGGTCCGATCGAGGGCTTCGACCTGCGCGTCATCGGGACCAACCGGTACGACGAGACCGAGGGCTCCGACGTCGTGGTCATCGTCGCCGGCGTGGCGCGGAAGCCCGGCATGAGCCGCGAAGATCTTCTCAACGTGAACGCCGGGATCGTCCGCAACGTGACCCAGGAAGTCACGAAGCGGTCGCCGGGCGCCTGCCTCATCGTCGTGACGAACCCGCTGGACGCGATGGTCTATCTCGCCTACAAGGTCAGCGGGTTTGCCCCGGAGCGCGTGATGGGGCAGAGCGGCGCGCTCGACGGCACTCGGTTCCGGACGTTCATCGCCGAGGCCGCCGGCGTTTCCGTGCTGGACGTCTCGGCGATGGTCGTCGGGGCCCACAGCGATACGCACATGGTCCCGCTGGCGAGCCAGGCCACGATCGGCGGGCTGCCGCTCGCCAAATGGCTGCCGGCCGACCGGATCGCGGCGCTCGTGGAGCGTACGCGCAAGGGCGGCGCCGAGATCGTCAATTTGTTGAAGACCGGCAGCGCATTTTTCGCGCCCGGCGCGGCGATCACGCAGATGATCGAGGCGATCCTGCTCGACCGCAAGCGCGTGCTGCCGGTCTCCGCGTATCTCACGGGGCAGTACGGCGTGCGCGACCTCTACGTCGGCACGCCGGTCGTGCTCGGGGCCGCGGGCATCGAGCGTATCCTCGAAGCGCCGCTGTCGGGCGACGAGCGCACGGCCTTCGACGCCGCGGTGGCGAGCATCCGCGAAAACGTCGCGCTGCTCAAGCTGTAGCGCGCAGTCGGCGGCCTCCGGCATGAAACTGCACGAGTACCAGGCCAAAGAGGTCTTCGCCCGCTACGGCCTGCCCGTTCAGACCGGCACCGTGATCGACCGCCCCGACGCCGTGCGCGGTCTGTCGATCCAATATCCCGTGGTCGTGAAGGCGCAGGTGCTGGTCGGCGGCCGCGGCAAAGCGGGCGGCGTCAAGCTGGCCAAGACCCCGGCCGAGGCGGAGGCGCACGCGCGGGCCATCCTCGGGATGGACATCAAGGGCGAGCGCGTCGGGCGCGTCCTCGTCGTCCCCGCCGCGGATATCGAGGCGGAGTACTATCTCGCGTTCGTCACTGACCGCGCGGCCCGCCGGGTCGCCGGCATCGCATCGGCGGCCGGCGGCGTCGAGATCGAGACCGTCGCCCGGGAATCGCCGGAGAAGATCGCGCGGCTCGACGTCGATCCGTGTCTCGGCGTGCCGTCCTTCGTCGCGCGCGGCCTCGGCCGGCGCCTGGGCTTCAGCGGGACGCTGCTCGAGGAGTTCACCCGCATCGCCGCGATTCTCTACCGGCTGTACTGGGACGAGGACGCCGACCTCGCGGAGATCAATCCGCTCGCCCGCGTCGGCGGCCACCTCCTCTGCGTGGACGCTAAGCTCGTGCTCGACGACAACGCGGCCTACCGGCACCGCGATCTTCCGCCGTCCGAGGAGATGACGCCCCTCGAGCGCGAGGCGCGCGAGCACGGCCTGGCCTACGTCGAGCTCGAGGGCGACATCGCGGTGATCGGCAACGGCGCGGGGCTCGTCATGAGCACGCTCGACCTCCTCGCGCACTTCGGCGGCCGGGCGGCCAACTTTCTCGACGTCGGCGGCGGCGCGAGCGAAGAGGGCATGCAGACGGCGATCGAGCTCGTCCAGCGCAAGCCCGGCGTGCGCGCGCTGTTCATCAACATCTTCGGCGGGATCACCCGCTGCGACGACATCGCGCGCGGCATCGTGAAGCGCCCGCCGCGCGTGCCGGCGAGCATCCGGCTGACCGGGACGAACGAGGTGGAGGCGCGCGAGATTCTGAAAACGGCCGGCATCACGGCCGGCATCGACCCGGAGGAGGGCGCCCGCGCCGCGGTGGCGCTCGCGAAAGGCGCCGGCGGTGCGTCCGGCTCGGCCGCCAAGGGAGGGCCGCGCTGATGGCGGTCCTCGTCGGCCGGCAGACCCGGCTGCTCGTCCAGGGGATCACCGGCTACCAGGGGGCGTTCCACGCCAAGCAGAGCCTCGACGCCGGCACGGCCGTCGTCGCCGGCGTCACGCCCGGCAAGGGCGGGACGCGGGTCCACGACGTTCCGGTGTTCGATACGGTGGAAGAGGCGGCGCGCGAGACCGGCGCCAACGCCTGCGTGATCTTCGTGCCTGCGCGGTTCGCGCGCGAGGCGGCCCTGGAGGCAATCGCGGCGCATCTCGACCCGGTCGTCATGATCACAGAAGGCATGCCGGTGCACGATGCCATCGAAGCCGTCGCCTACGCCCGCCGGCAGGGCGTGCGCCTGCTCGGGCCCAACGGGCCCGGCGTCACGACCGCCGGCCAGTGCCGCGTCGGCATCATGCCGTGGCATCTGTTTACGCCGGGACCGGTCGGCGTCGTTTCGCGCAGCGGCACGTTGACCTACGAGGTCGTGGCCGGGCTGACCCGCGCCGGGCTCGGACAGTCCACGGCCGTCGGGCTCGGCGGCGATCCGGTCGTGGGCACGTCGTTCGTCGAGGCGCTGGAGTGGTTCGGCGCCGACCCCGACACCAAGGCCGTCGTCCTGATCGGAGAGATCGGCGGCAGCGCCGAGGAGGACGCGGCGCGCTACATCGCGCGGTCGCTCAAGAAGCCGGTGGTCTCGTACATCGCCGGCCGCACCGCCCCGCCCGGGAAACGCATGGGACACGCGGGCGCCGTGATCTCCGGCACGGAGGGGACCGCGGAGCACAAGGTCGCGGCGCTCGAAGCCGCGGGTGTCGCCGTGGCGCCGCTCGTGAGCCAGGTTCCCGCGCTGGTGCGCACCCGGCTCTAGCCCGCCCCGCGGGGCCGCGGGCGCCGGTCCTGGTATAATAGAGGGTAGATGGCATTTCTAATCCGCTGGCTGATCAACGCCGTGGCGCTGTATCTGACGACGCTGGTCGTGCCCGGCGTCCGGGTCACCAGCTTCGGCGGGGCCGTGCTGGCGGCGCTGGTGCTCGGCGTCGTCAACGCGGTGCTGCGGCCGGTGATCCTGCTGTTGACCCTGCCGCTCAACATCCTGACGCTCGGCCTGTTCACGTTCGTCGTCAACGCCTTCATGCTCTACCTCGTCGCGGTCGCGACCCACCAGCTCGTGCTGCAGAGCGCGCTCGCGGCGTTTGTCGGCGCCATCGTCCTGAGCGTCATCAGCTTCGTCCTGTCCCACCTGGTGGCGGACGCGTGAAGTCGCTGCAGGCCGCGCCCGGTCCCAGGCCGCCGGCGACGGACGACATCGAGTTCCTGATCGTCACCGGTCTGAGCGGCGCCGGCAAGTCCCAGGCCACGCACGCGCTCGAGGACCTCGGCTTTTTCTGCGTCGACAACCTGCCCCCGGCGCTCGTGACGAAATTCGCGGAAATCGTCCGCGAGTCGCAGGGGCGCATCCGGCGGGTCGCGCTCGTGATGGACGTCCGGGGCGGCGAGTTCTTCAACTCGCTCGACGCGGCGCTCCAGGCGCTCGCCGGCATGGGCATCCGGGCGCAGATCCTGTTCCTCGACGCCTCCGACGAGGTGCTGGTGCGGCGGTTCGAGGAGACGCGGCGCAAGCATCCGCTCGGCGGCAGCGTCCTCGACGGGATCCGCAGCGAGCGGCGCCGCCTGCAGCCGCTGAAGGAACGAGCGCACAAGGTGATCGATACGAGTGCGCTCACGGCGCGCGAGCTGCGCGAGGAACTGGCGGAAGCGTTCGTGCGGACCAACGCCCAGCGGACCCTGACCGTCGGCGTCACGTCGTTCGGGTACAAGTACGGCATCCCGATCGACGCCGATCTGGTCTTCGACGTGCGCTTCCTGCCGAACCCGCACTACGTCGAGACGCTGCGCGCGCTGCCCGGCAGCAGCCCTGAGGTGCGGGAGTACGTGCTGCGCTCCGACGACACGCGCGAGTTCCAGCGGCGCCTCCACGACATGCTCGGCTACCTCCTGCCGCGGTACACGGCCGAGGGCAAGTCGCACCTGACGATCGCGATCGGGTGCACGGGCGGAAAACATCGGTCGGTCGTCATCAGCGAGGACCTGGCGCGGTTCATCCGCACGCTCGGCTACACGGTGCGCCTGAAGCACCGCGACGTGCGGAAAGAATGAGTCCCGACTCCGCGGGACGGCCCGGCCCCGACTCCGCGGGGCGGCCCGGCCCCGACTCCGCGGGGCGGCCCGGCCTCAACGGGGAGGGAACCCCGGCGGAGCGCCTCCCGCGGGGCCGTCCCTCGCAGGCGGGAAGCGAGGCGGCCGCGCGCGTGCGCAGCGCGGTCCGCCACTGGATCCGCTGGCTCGAGCCCGGCCTCGGCGTCAAGCGCTGGATTCTCTTGATCGCCGTCGGCGTGCTGCTGGTCAGCACCGGCGTGGCGCTGATCGTCGACGTCAAGCTGCTCGGCGTCCTGGAGCTGGCCATCATCCGCGCGGTCGACGTCGCGTACGCCGTGACCGGACACGTGCTGTCGCCGGTGATGGGGGGTTTCGCGCTGCTCCTGGCCGGCCTGGCCATGATCGCGTACGGGCTGCAGGCCACGATCCGCTCGATCGTGGATGTCTTCCTGCCGCGGGGAGATCCGCGCCTCGTCGAGCTGCTCGTCCAACAGCGCGCGCTGCAGCGGGGGCCCAAGATCGTGGCGCTCGGCGGCGGGACCGGTCTCGGCACGCTGCTGCGCGGTCTCAAAAGAGTCTCGACGAACATCACGGCGGTGGTGACCGTCTTCGACGACGGCGGCTCCTCCGGCCGGCTGCGCCGCGAGCAGGGCATCCTGCCGCCCGGCGACATCCGGAACTGCCTCGTGGCCCTGGCCGAGGCGGAGCCGCTGATGACGCAGCTCTTCGAGTACCGCTTCAAGGGCGGCGATCTCGACGGCCACAGCTTCGGCAACCTGTTCATCGCCAGCATGTCGCAGGTGGCCGGCGACCTCGAGACCGCGGTCAAAGAGAGCGGCAAGGTGCTGGCCATCCGCGGGCGGGTGCTGCCGACGACGCTTCACGACGTCACGCTCTGCGCCGAGTTCGAAGACGGGAGCATCGTCGAAGGGGAGTCGGCGATCACGAAGGCCGGGCGGACGGTCCGCCGGGTCTACCTCAAGCCGGCGTCGGTGCCGCCGCTCGCGGATGTGCTCGAGGCGATCGCCGACGCCGACATGATCGTGATCGGGCCCGGCAGCCTCTACACGAGCCTGCTGCCCAACCTCCTCGTGGAAGGCGTGGTCCAGGCGATCCGGCGCTCGCCGGCGCTCAAGGTGTACGTCTGCAACGTGATGACGCAGCATGGAGAGACCCGCGGCTTCAAAGCCTCCGAGCACGTCCGCGTGCTGCTGGACGAGGGAGGCCGGGGCCTCTTCGACCACGTCGTCGTCAACACGCGGCGGCCGCGCAGTCCCGAGCTGCTCGCGCGGTACGCGCAGGAACAGGCCGAGCCGGTGGAGGCCGACGCCGCGGCGGTCGAAGCGCTCGGCTGCCGCTGCGTGGCGGAAGACCTGCTGGCCGAGGACGGGCTGGTCCGGCACGACGCGCGCAAGGTCACCGCGGTGCTGCTGCGCCTGTTGTCCACCGTGTCGCCCGAGCTGCGCCGCACGGTCGCGTCGCTGTAAATTCCGGAGACGGCATTGCAGGGTTGACACGCTTCCACGCCGGATACTACCATCAGCCACGTGCCGCACGGTGTGCACCATTCTGACGGCCGCGCCACGCGTCCACTGCCGCACTGGGGCTCTAAGGGGGGACGACGATGCTGCTCGACTGGGGCTACGTCGCCATCTTCGCGCTGGTCGGTGCGGGGATGGTCTCGCTCCCTCTCCTGATCATCTGGCTGATCTCACCGCGCAGCGACTATCCGCAGAAGTTCGAGACCTATGAGTCCGGCGTGCCGACGATCGGGCAGGCCTGGTCGCAGTTTCACGTGCGGTACTACCTGTTCTCGCTCGTCTTCGTCGTCTTCGACGTCGAGATCATCTACCTGTATCCGTGGGCCGTCGTGGCGCGCAGCCTCGGCGCCGCCGCGTTTTGGGAGATGCTGGTGTTCCTCGTGATCCTGGTGCTCGGGCTCGCCTACGCGTGGCGCCGCGGCGCCCTGGAGTGGACGTAGGAGCCGCCGGGCCGATGGGCTGGATCTGGGACGTCCTCCGCGCAATCGTCGGCACGATCATCATCTTCTCCGCGGTCGCGTTCATCGCGGTGATGTTCGGCGTGCTGCTCGAGCGCAAGATCAGCGCGTGGATGCAGAGCCGCCTCGGGCCCAAACACGTCGGCCCGCAGGGCCTGCTCCAGACGGTGGCCGACACGATCAAACTCCTCCAGAAGGAGAACATCGTCCCGAGCCGCGCCGACCGGCTGATCTTCGCCAGCGCCGTCATCGTCGTGCCGCTCGCGGCACTCCTGGACTACGTGGTCATCCCGTTCGGCACGACGCGCTCCGGCCCGCTGATCTTCCGCGACCTCAACATCGGCGTGCTGTACTTCGCGGCCACTTCGTCCCTCGTCGTGGTCGGCATCCTCATGGCGGGGTGGGGATCCAACAACAAATACGCGCTGCTCGGGGGGATGCGTTCCGCGGCGCAGATGGTCACATACGAGATCCCGATCGGGCTGGCGCTCGTCACGGTTGCGCTGATGGCGGGGTCGCTGTCCACCGTGACGATCGTCAACGGGCAGGCGCGGCTGTGGTACATCGTGACGCAGCCGGTGGCGTTTCTGATCTTCCTCGTCGCGGCGACGGCCGAGGTCAACCGGGTGCCGTTCGACCTGGTCGAGGCGGAGAGCGAACTGGTCGCCGGCTACTTCTCCGAATACAGCGGCATGCGCTTCGCGCTCTTCCAGCTGGGGGAATACGGCGAGATGTTTGCGATGGCGGCGATGGCCGTGACGCTGTTCCTCGGCGGCTGGCGCGGGCCGGTGCTGCCGCCGGTGCTGTGGTTCGTGATCAAGCTGTACGCGCTGATCTTCGTCTTCATGTGGGTGCGGTGGACGTACCCGCGCTTCCGGATCGATCAGATGCTCAACTTCTCGTGGAAGATCCTGATCCCGGTGTCCGTCCTGAACCTCGTCGTGACGGCGTTCTTCGCGGTGGTAGTCCACCGGTGAGCGGCGAGGCGATCGCCTTCTACGTGCTCGCGGCCGTCACGCTCGGTTCAGGCCTGGTCGTCGTCACGAGCAAGAACATGGTCCACAGCGCGGCGGCGCTCGTGCCGGCGTTCCTCGGCGCCACGGGCCTGTACATTCTATTGAACGCGGAGTTCGTGGCCGGCATCCAGGTGCTGATCTACGCCGGCGCCATCACCGTGCTGATTCTGTTCGCGATCATGCTGACCGAAGGCGGCACCGGCCTCGGCAGCCGCCAGCGCAACGAGCAGGCGGTCGTGGGCACGGCGGTCGCGGCGGCCATGGCCGCGCTGCTCATCGTCGTCGCCACCCGCACCGGGTGGACCGCGGGCAGCGGCACGCTGCCGCCGTACACGCCGGGGGCGATCGGCCAGAGCTTCCTTCGTCAGAACATCCTGGTGTTCGAAGGCACCTCGGTCGTGCTGCTGATCTCCCTCATGGGCGCGATCCTGATCGCGCGGCGGGAAGACTGACGATGCCGGGTCTGACCCATTACCTCGTGGTGAGCGCGCTCCTGTTCGCGCTGGGGATCTTCGCGGTCGTGACGCGCCGGAACGCCGTCGCCATCCTGATGGGCGTCGAGTTGATGCTCAACGCCGCCAACATCAACCTGGTCGCGTTCAACAAGTACGTCGCGCCGGGCGCGATGCAGGGACAGATCTTCGCGCTCATCGTGATCACCCTCGCCGCGTGCGAGGCCGCGGTGGGGCTCGCGCTCGTGCTGGCCGCCTACCGGACCCTCGAGACGGTGTACCTCGACGAGATCAATGTGATGAAGTGGTGAGCGCGCGGTGACGCAGATCGCGTGGATCATCCCGCTGCTGCCGCTGGCGGCGTTCGCGCTCATCACGGCGGCGGGCCCGCGCCTGCCGGGCCGCGGCGCCTACGTGTCGATCGCCGGCATCGTGCTCGCCGGGCTGGGCGGTCTCGTCGTGCTGGGCGAGGTGATCGGCGGCGCCCGCGCCGACGTCACCTACACCTGGGCGGTGCTCGGGACCAAACCGATCACCGTCGGGTTCGTCGTCGATCCGCTGAGCGCGATCATGCTCGCGATGGTCGGCGTCGTCGCCTCCCTGATCACGATCTACTCCGTCGGCTACATGGCCGGCGACCCGCGCTACCCGCGGTTCTTCGCCTACCTGTCGCTGTTCCAGTTCTCGATGCTGTTCCTGGTCCTCGCCGACAACTTCCTGTTCATCTACGCGGGGTGGGAGCTCGTCGGTCTCTGCTCGTACCTGCTGATCGGCTTCTGGTTCGAGCGGCCGGCCGCGGCGCGCGCCGCGCTCAAGGCGTTCATTACGACGCGCGTCGGCGACTTTTCGATGATGATCGGCATCCTGATCATCTTCCTGTACACGGGCTCGCTGCGGTTCGACGAGGCCTTCCGGAGCATCCAGGGGGGTGCGCTCGCCGGGCCGCTCCTGACCGCCGCCGCGGTGCTCGTCTTCGGCGGGGCGGTCGGCAAGTCGGCGCAGGTGCCGCTGCACGTCTGGCTGCCCGACGCGATGGAGGGCCCCACGCCGGTCAGCGCGCTGATCCACGCCGCGACGATGGTCGCCGCCGGCGTGTACCTCGTGGCCCGCACGTACCCGCTCTTCCTCCTGTCGCCGAACCACGCCGCGCTCACGGTCGTCGCCTACATCGGCGGCATCACCGCGCTCATCGCCGCGACGATGGGGGTGGTGGAGGACGACATCAAGCGGGTGCTGGCGTACTCGACGATCAGCCAGCTGGGCTACATGATGCTCGGCCTCGGCGTCCTCGGCTACACCGCGGGGATGTTCCACCTGATCACGCACGCGTTCTTCAAGGCGCTCCTGTTCCTCGGCGCCGGCAGCGTGATCCACGGCGTCGCGACCAACAACATCAAGCAGATGGGCGGGCTGGCCCAAGCGATGCCGTGGACGGCCTGGACCTTCATCGCGGCGACGCTCGCCCTCACCGGGATCCCGCCGTTCGCGGGGTTCTTCAGCAAGGACCAGGTGCTTGCCGCGGCGTTCGCGCACGACCGCGCCCTGTGGGCGCTCGGCGCCGCCGGCGCGTTCCTCACGTCCCTCTACATGGGGCGGCTCATCTGGTACACGTTCGCTGGGACGTACCGCGGCGGCGATCCGCAGGCGCCGGCCCACGGCTCGGCCGGGCACGGCGGGCCGCACGAGAGCCCCGCGGTGATGGTGGTGCCGCTCGTGATCCTCGCGATCTTCACGGTGTTTCTCGGCTGGGTGGGCGCGGAGTCGCTCGGCAACCCGTTCGAGAGGTTCATCCACTTCCCGGGCGTGGAGCCGGTCCCGCCGAGCTTCGGCCTGCTTCTCCTCTCGATCGCGATCGCCGTCGCCGGCTGGGCCGCCGCGGCCGTCATCTACGTCTGGCGGATCGTGCCGTCGGAGTCGCTGCGGCAGGCGATGCCCTGGGCGTACACCCTCCTCGTGCGACGCTACTTCGTCGACGACATCTACGCCTGGGTGTTCCTCGGGCTGGGCGGCTTCGTGATGCGGCTCGCCGGACTGTTCGACCGGTACGTCATCGACGGGCTCGTCAACCTGACCGGCTGGCTGGCGCGCCATGTCGGGCTCGGCCTGCGGTACATCCAGACCGGCCGTGAGGAGACGTACCTGCTGCTCGTGTTCCTCGGCGTCGTCGTCATCGTCGTCGTGAGGCTGGTCTGGTGAGCGGTCTGCTGAGCCTCGTCCTCTGGATCCCGCTGGCGGGGGCGGCCGTGCTGCTGGCGCTGCCCCGCGGGCAGGTCCGCACGATCCGGGTCGTGGCGCTCGTCACGACGGTCGCCGATTTTCTCGCGTCCGTGTGGGCGGCCGGCGCCTTCGACTGGCCTCACGCGGGCACGCTGCAGCTCACGGAGCAGGTCGGCTGGATCCCGTCGCTGGGCGCGACCTACCATCTCGCGGTCGACGGCCTGAGCCTTCCGCTCGTCGTGCTGACGACGCTGCTCACGGTGCTCTGCGTGATCTACTCGTGGCGCGTAGACCTCCGGCCGAAAGAGTACATGATTCTGTTCCTGCTGCTCGAGACCGGCATGCTCGGCGTCTTCCTGGCGCTCGATTTCTTCCTGTTCTACGTGTTCTGGGAGGTCAGCCTCATTCCGATGTACTTCATCATCGGCATCTGGGGCGGACCCCGGCGGGCCTACGCGGCGATCAAGTTCTTCCTGTACACGCTGGTCGGCTCGCTCGCGATGCTGCTGGGAATCCTGATCGTGTACTTCCACTCCTCGCCGCGCACGTTCGACATGGTGGCGCTGTTCCAGCAAAAGCCGCTGGCCGGGGACCTGCACCTGGCGACCCTGGCGTTCTGGGGCTTCTTCCTCGGCTTCGCGATCAAGGTGCCGATGTTCCCCTTCCACACCTGGCTCCCGGACGCGCACGTCGAGGCGCCGACAGCCGGCAGCGTCCTCCTGGCCGCGATTCTCCTGAAGCTCGGGACCTACGGGTTCGTCCGCATCGTGCTGCCGCTGCTGCCCGCCGCGTTCCACGCGCTGGCCGGCCTGGTCGCCGTGCTCGCGGTGATCGCGGCGGTGTACGGCGCGCTCGTCGCGATGGCGCAGACGGACCTCAAGAAGCTCGTCGCATACTCGAGCGTGAACCACATGGGCTACGTGATGCTCGGCGTCGCCGCCGCGGCGGCGGCGGAGGGGCAGCCGGCCCTGCGAAACGCCGCGGCCATCGCCCTGAACGGCGCGACGATGCAGATGCTGGCCCACGGCGTGGTCACGGGCGCGCTCTTCTTCCTCGTCGGCGTGATCTACGATTACCGGGCGCACACCCGCGGCGTGAACGACTTCGGCGGCCTGTGGGCGCGGCTGCCGGTCTACACGGGCCTGACGATGCTGGCGATGCTGGCGTCGCTCGGCCTGCCCGGCCTGATCGGGTTCGTGGCGGAGTTTCCGATCTTTCTCGGCGCCTACCAGATCTATCCGGCGCTGACGGTCGTCGCGCTGACCGGCGTCGTGATCACGGTGGCGTTCTTCCTCTGGACGATCTACCGGATCTTCTGGGGCCCGCTCAACAGCCGCTGGGCCGGCCTGCCCGATCTCGACGGCCGCGAGGCCTGGACGCTCGCGCCGCTCGCCGCGCTCATGATCGCGGTCGGCGTCTACCCAGCGCCGGTCATGAACGCGATCAACGCGGCGATGCTCGGGATTCTCAACCTGGTCCGATGAGGCGCCGCCGATGACGGGCGTGGACCTGCGGCCGCTGCTGCCGGAAATGGTGATCGGGCTGCTCGCCCTCGGCCTGCTCGTGCTCGACCTCGTGGTCGCGCCGGAGGACCGGCGGCTCATCGGCTGGACCGCGATCGCCGGGCTCATCATCGCGCTTGTCCCGTCCGCCGTGCTGATCGGCGGGTCGCGGTCTCTCGCGGTCTTCAACACCTACGCCGTGGATCCGTTCGCCGGCTTCTTCAAAGTCGTGGCGATCGTGAGCGCGATCCTGGTCATCGCCGCGGCGATGGAATTCTTCCGCGACCACCCGACCGTCCACGAAGGCGATATCTACGTCCTGATCGTGTTCATGGTCCTCGGGCTCGCCGCGATGGCCGCGGCGGCCGACCTGATCGTGCTGTTCCTCGCGATCGAGTGGGTGTCGCTCATCTCGTATGTGCTCGCGGGCTCGCTCAAGGCCGACCGGAAAAGCAGCGAGGCCGGCGTGAAGTATTTCTTCTACGGCGCGGCGGCCTCCGCGGTCATGCTGTACGGCTTCACGTACCTGTACGGCGCGGCCGGGACGACGAACATCTACGAGCTCGGCGCGCGCCTCGGGACCGCGCAGCCCGGGTTCCTGATCGTCGCCGTCGTGCTCATCCTCGCCGGCTTCGGGTTCAAGATCTCGGCCGTGCCGTTTCACCAGTGGACGCCGGACGTCTACGAGGGCGCGCCGACGCCGATCGTCGCGTTCCTGTCGGTGGCCAGCAAGGCCGCGGGCTTCGCGGCGCTCGTGCGGATGCTGTACGTCGCGCTGCCGCCCGGCGCCTGGGTCGCGATCGTCGCGGCGCTGGCGGTGCTGTCGATGACGCTCGGCAATCTGCTCGCGCTCTCGCAGACAAACATCAAGCGCATGCTGGCGTACAGTGCGATCGCCCACGCCGGCTACATGCTGATCGGCGTCGTGGCGGTGTCGGCCTCGCCGGGCGTGCTCGCGTCGGGACAGTCGGCGCTGCTCTTCTACCTGTCGGGCTATGTCTTTACGAACATCGGGGCCTTTACCGTGGCGATCGCCGTGTCGCGGGCGAGCGGCTCCGACGCGATCGCCGGGTACGCCGGGCTGAGCCAGCGCTCGCCGTTCGCCGCGACCGCGATGGGCGCGTTCATGCTGGCGCTCACCGGCATCCCGCCGACGGCGTTGTTCTGGGGCAAGGTGTTTCTGTTCGGCGCCGCGATCCAGAACGGGTTCCTCTGGCTCGCCGTCGTCGGCATCCTGAACAGCGTCGTGTCGCTGTACTACTACGTGGGCGTCATCCGCGCCATGTGGCAAATGCCGCCGGCCGGCGAGCCGTCCGCGGAGCCCGGTGCAGCCGGGCGGCCGGCCGGAGAGCCGGTCGCCGCGCCGATCGAGACGCCGCTGCTGCGGGGCGTGCTCGCCGTGACGACCGCCGGCGCCTTGCTCCCGGGCTTCTTCCCCGACGTGCTGATCCGTCTGGCCCAGGCGGCTTCGCTGCTGCTGAAGCTGTAGCCGATGCCGGCCGGCCACCGGCCGGCCGCCGTGAAATTGGAGCCGGGCCGGTCAAACTTGACACTATTTTGGGGGGTTGTTACGATGTTGGCCGCAGTGGGGCAGGAACGTCCGCGGGCCGGCGCGCGGCTCATCCTCGGTCTACGGACGATATTTTTTTGTTCCACGCAGGAGCACGTGAGATGACCGCACACGACACCCCCGACCGTCATTCCGGTGAAGCCCTGCTCCGCGAGATCGCGCAGCGGGAGCAGGAACTGCAGCAGCAGATAGCGGACGCCCGCGCCGAGGCCGCACGCCGCATCGAACAGGCGCAGCGGCAGGCCGAGGAGACGCGCCGGCGGGCCCGCGACCGCGCCCGCGACATCTCCGCCGGCGCCGCCGCGGAGGCGTCGCGCGAGGCGGAGCGCATCGCCAAGGAGATCGTGGCCCGCGCCGAGGCCGAGGCCGCGGCGATCCGCAAGCAGGCCGAGGAGCGCCGCGCGAAGGCCGTCGAGCTGGTCGTGCGCGAGGTTCTCGGAGGGCAGGCATGATCGTGACGATGAGCCGGGTGACCGTGCTCGGGCCCCGGCGGCTGCAGGCGGACGTGGCCGACGCGATTCAGGGCCTCGGCAGCCTGCACATCGATCACGTCCGGCCGGCCGAGGAGAGCATCGCGCCGCGCCCGCTCAACGACCGCGACCAGGCGGCGCGCGAGGCGATCGACGCGGTGCGCACCCGGGCGGAGGCGATTCTGTCGCTCCTTCCCGCGATCGAGATCCCCCCCGTCGCCACCGAGCCGTACGCGGGGCAGTCACCGGAGGCGCTGCGGGCCCGCCTCGACGCGGTGGACGCGCAGGCCAAGGAGCTGACGCGGCGCCTGCTCGAGGCCGAGGAAGAGCAGGAGATCGTCCAGGCCTACGGCCGCGCCATCGAGATCCTGGCGCCGCTGCTCACGCCGCTGCAGAACAGCCGGCTGCTCGAGTCGACCGGCTTCCTGCTCGAGGGGAAGCCGGGCGCGGTCGAGGCGCTGCGGTCCGATCTTGCGGCCGCGACCCAGGGCCGGGTGGAGGTGACGAGCCGTCCGCTCGACGCGCACCGCGTCGCCGTGGTCGTGGCCTACGCGCGCCGCGCCGCCGAGGCGGTCCGGCCCGTTCTGACCCGTGCCGGCGCCACCGAGCTTCGCCTGCCGGCCAGCGTGCGCGACATGCCGCTGCCGCAGGCCGTCACGCATCTCCAAGAGCGGACCCGCGTGCTGCCGGGCGAGATCGAAGGGCTGCGGGGCGAGCTGATGGAGCTGAGCCGCCGGCACCGGCCGGAGGTGACGGCGATCGCCGTCGTGGCCCGCGACACGGTCCACCGCTACGAGCTGATGGCGCAGACGCCGCAGTCGCGGTATGCGTTCGTGCTGTACGGCTGGGTGCCGACCGCCCGCGTCGGGGTCGTGCGCGAGGGGCTCAAGAAGCGGTTCGGTGACAACGTCATGGTGTTCGACGAGCCGGCGCCGGTGCACCACGCCGAGCGGGTGCCGGTGCTGCTCGACAACCCGGGGTGGCTGAAGCCGTTCGAGATGTTCCTGGCGATCTTCGATCCGCCGAAGTACGGCACGCTCGACCCCACGATCTTCTTCGCGATTTCGATGCCGCTGTGGGTGGGCCTCATCATCGGCGACGTAGGCTACGGCCTGTTCCTGCTCGCGATCACGCTGTGGCTCGCCGGCAAGGCGCGGACGGGGAAGCCGTGGCGGGTGGTCCTGGCCGGGCTGGACTTCGGGTTCACGCTGACGCCGGTCGTGATGCGGCGCGTCGTCGCGCTGCTCACGTGGATGACCTCGTTCACGTTTCTATTCGGGATCGTGTTCGGGGAGTTCTTCGGCGATCTGCCGCAGCGGCTGTTCCCGGGGTTCCACCCGATATTCGACCGGCTGGAGGGCATCAACACCTACCTCTATCTGTCCGTCGGCTTCGGCCTCGCGCAAGTGTACCTCGGCCTCTTCATGGAGATGGTGAAGGCCGTCCGGCACCACGAGCGGACCGAGTTTCTCGAAGCGGCGGCGCTGCTCTTCGGCGGGACGACGGTATTTCTGTGGCTGGCAACGCAGGTGCATGTGCTGCCGCCGTCGTTCTTCAGCCCCGTCATGCTGGGGTGCGCGGTGCTGTTCCTGCTGTCGCTGCTGCTCTCGGCGAGCCTCGGCAGCGCGATGTGGATCATGGAATCGATCTCGACGTTCGGCGCGATCATCTCGTACGCCCGAATCTTCGCGGTCGGCGTGGCGTCGCTCGCGCTCGCGATCGTCGCGAACACGATCGGCGGCCGCGTGCCGGTGCTGATCCTCGGGATCTTCGTCGGCGCGGTCGCCCACATCATGTTCTTCGGGCTGACGATCATCGGCCACATCCTGCAGCCAGCCCGACTCAACTGGGTCGAGTTCTTCTCCAAGTTCAAGTACTACCAGGATACCGGTCGTCGATACCGGCCATTTCAACGCAGCGGGGGTGGAGCGTGAAGTCTCGAAAGATGTGGAAAGTGGTGGGCCTGACGGCCGCCGGGTTGATGCTCTTTGCGATGGGCGCGGGCGCCCAGCAGGCCGCCCAGGCGGTTGGCGCCGGCACCGGCGCGGGCCTCTTGGGCGTCGGCGCCGGATTGGCGATCGGGCTCGGCGCGGTCGGCACCGGCCTCGCGCAGTCCCGCATCGGCGGCGCCGCGGCAGGCGTCATCGCGGAGCGGCCGGAGATGTTCGGCACGATGCTGATCCTGCTCGTGATTCCGGAAACGCTCGTCATTTTCGGATTCGTCATCGCGTTCTTCCTGTACGGCAAGATCTAGGGACCGCGGAGCGGTCGCGTGGGGACGCAACTGATCCAGCTGCTCGAGCAGGAAGCCCGGGCCGAGAAGGACCAGGCGCTGCAGGAGGCGCAGGTCAAGGCCGAGGAGATCCTCGCGGCCGCGGCGCGCGAGGCCGACGAGCTCGAGGCCGCGGCCCGGCAGCGCGTCGAGGCGGAACAAGTCCAGGCGCGGGCGCGGGCGACCAGCACCGCGAGCCTGCGCGCGGCCGCGCTGGTGCTCGCGGCGAAGGACGAAGCGATCCGCAAAGGATTCGAGCAGGCGGAGGCCGATCTCCGCGCGGCCGCGGCGAACCCGCAGCGCCGCGTTGCGGTCTTGAAATCGCTGCTGCGCGAGGCCGCGAGGGATCTGTCGACCGGCGGCCGCGTCACGGTCGAGACGTCTCGCGGCGACGTCCAGGCCGTGCGGGACGCGGCCCGTGAGCTCGGATTGGACGCCGAGGTGCGGGAGGCCGCGGATGTCGCGGACGGGGTCCGCGTCGCCGCGGCGGACGGGCGGGTCGTCGTCGAGAACACGCTGGGAAGCCGGCTCGCCCGCGCCCGGCGGGAGATGGTGTCGAGGGTGGCGGAGACGCTGTGGGGCCGGTAAGCCGGGGGCGGCGCTGAGCCAACCTCCATGGGCGACTTTTCGTACATCAACGCGCGCGTCAAAGTGATGAAGTCGCAGCTCCTCCCGCCGTCGCGTCTGGAGGAGCTGTTTGCCGCGCCGGACGTTCCCGCGATCATTCAGGCGCTTGTCGACACGCCGTACAACCCCGAGCTGCAGGAGGCCCTGACCCGGTTCAGCGGGGTACGGGCGATCGATGAGGCGCTGTCGCAGAACTTCTACCACGCCAGCCGGCGCATCCTGAGCTTCGCCGACGGGTCGGAGCGCCGCCAGATCGAGGTCGTGCTGCTGCGCTACGACCTGCAGAACATCCGGGCGATCGTGCGCGGCCGGCACACCGGCAAGTCGGACGACGAGATCCTCAGCACCCTCTATCCGGGCGGCTCGCTCAGCGAGGTGCGGCTGCGCGAGCTGCTCGAGCAGCCTGACCTTCGCGCGATCGCCGACACGCTGCAGACCTGGATGCATCCGCTGGGGCGGGCGCTGCGCGAAGGCGCAGACGCCACGCAGCGGAGCGGCAGCCTGCTCGACGTCGAGCTCGCGCTGGACCGCGCGTACGCGCAGTACGGCTACCGCGTCGCCGACGGCGAAGGCGACGGCGAGACGAGCTTTCGGCGCTTCCTCAGCGCCGAGGTCACGGTGGCGAACCTCAAGACCGCCCTGCGCCTCCGGCGCATCCGCGAGCTGTCGCGCGAGGAGCGGGACCGGTTCTTCGTGCTCGGCGGCGCGATCTCGCGGGAGCGGTTTCTCGCGCTGGCCGATCCGCAGACCGGCATCGCCGAGGTGGCCGGCACGCGGGTGCTCGGCGTCGACCTGTCGGGGACCGAAGACCTGCTCGAGATGGAGCGCCTGATCGATCGCGCGTTTCAGCGGATGGCCGCGCAAATGCTGCTCGGCGATCCGCTCGGGATCGACGTCGTCATCGGGTACCTGACGCGCAAGGCCGCCGAGGTCGCCAACATCCGGGTGATCGCGCACGCCCGCCAGCTGGGGCTCGCGAACGACGTCGCGCGCCAGGAGATCGTGAATGTATAAGGTGGCGGTAATCACAGATCCGGAGACGGCGACGGGGTTCCGGCTGGCCGGCGTGGAGGTGCGCGAGGCCGGCACGCCCGATGCGGCGCTCGAGTTGATCCGCGAGTACACCGCGGCCGGCTACGGGCTGCTCGCGGTGAACGAGGACCTGCTCCAGGGCACCGAGGACGCGCGCAACCGCCTCCTGCGGGGCCGCGACCTGCCGCTCGTCGTGCCGCTCCCGCCGGCGCGCGCGAACCTCGAGTCGGGAGAGGCCTACATTTCGCGACTGGTGAAGGAGCACATCGGATTCGCGGTCAAGCTGCGGTAAGCGGCGGCCGGCCGGCGCAAACGGGATCTAACGAGTTCGGCACGCGAACGGAGGAGAACGCATGGCGGCACCAACCGGCAAGATCACGCGCATTTCGGGACCCGCGGTCATCGCGGAGGGCCTCGCCGGCGCGCGGATGTACGATATCGTCCGCGTCGGCAAAGAAAAACTGATCGGCGAGATCATTCGGCTGGACGGCGTCACGGCGTTCGTCCAGGTCTACGAGGACACGTCGGGCCTCTACCTCGGCGAGCCGATCGAATCGACCGAGGCGCCGCTCGCGCTCGAGCTGGGGCCGGGGATGCTGAGCAGCATCTACGACGGCATCCAGCGCCCGCTCGACAAGATCCGGGAAGCCCAGGGCGACTTCATCTCGCGCGGCGTCGTCGTCGACTCCCTCGACCGCGCCAAAAAGTGGGCGTTCAAGCCGAGCGTCAAGGCCGGTGAGCGGGTGGGGCCGGGCGACATCATCGGCGAGGTTCAGGAGTATTCCTACGCCCACCGCATCATGGTACCGCCCGACGCGCCGGCCGGTGAGATCGCCGACATCAAGAGCGGCGAGTTCACGGTCACCGACGTCGTCGCGCGGCTCTCCAACGGCACGGAGCTGCGGATGATGCAGACGTGGCCGGTGCGCGTGCCGCGGCCCGCCGCGCGCAAGCTGGACCCGACGGAGCTGTTCATCACCGGCCAGCGCATCCTCGACGTGCTGTTCCCCGTGGCGATGGGCGGCACGGCGGCGGTTCCGGGCCCGTTCGGCAGCGGCAAGACGGTCGTGCAGCAGACGCTCTCCAAGTGGTCGAACGCGGACATCATCGTCTACGTGGGCTGCGGCGAGCGCGGCAACGAGATGACGGACGTGCTGACGGAGTTCCCGGAGCTCGAGGACCCGCGCAACGGCCGGCCGCTGATGGAGCGGACGATCCTCGTGGCCAACACCTCCAACATGCCGGTCGCCGCGCGCGAGGCCAGCATCTACACAGGCGTCACCATGGCCGAGTACTTCCGCGACATGGGCTACCGCGTGGCGCTCATGGCGGACAGCACGAGCCGCTGGGCCGAGGCCCTGCGCGAGATCTCGTCGCGCCTCGAGGAGATGCCGGCCGAGGAAGGCTACCCGCCGTACCTGGCGAGCCGTCTGTCCGCGTTCTACGAGCGGGCCGGCCGCGCCGTCGTGCTCGGCAAAGACGAGCGCGTGGGCGCCGTCACCGTCGTCGGCGCGGTCTCGCCCCCCGGCGGCGACCTCTCCGAGCCGGTGACGCAGAGCACGCTGCGCATCGTCGGCACCTTCTGGTCGCTCGACGCGCAGCTCGCCTACCGCCGGCACTTCCCCGCGATCAACTGGAACCGTTCGTACAGCCTGTACGAGGGGCTGCTCGCGCCGTGGTACGCGAAGAACGTCGCGGAGGACTTCGCCGACCAGCGCACCTGGCTGAGCGCGATTCTGGCCCGCGAGGCCGGGCTGCAGGAAGTCGTGCAGCTGGTCGGGCCCGACGCCCTGCAGGACGCCGAGCGCATGGTGATCGAGGCGGGCCGGATGATCCGCGAGTTCTACCTGCAGCAGAGCGCGTTCAGCGACGTGGACGCGTCCTGCTCGCTGGAGAAGGCCTACGGCATGCTCCGGGGCATCCGCGCGTTCTACGAGGCGTCACTGGAAGGCCTCCAGCGCGGGATGACGATCGACGAGGTCCTCAACCTGCCTCAGAACGAACAGATCGCGCGCTTCAAGGAAGTGCCGAACGACAAGTTCCCGAACGCGCTCAAGGAGTTTATGGACGGGTTGAAGCAGACGTTCGCGAAGGCCGGCGAGCCCCCTGTCGAGGGCAGGCAGACGCCGGCGGCGGCCGGCGACGGGCGGAGGAGCTGAGATGGATCTCGCCACCAAGCGCTACACCAGCATCAGCTACATCTCGGGGCCGCTGGTCTTCGTTGAGGGTGCGCGCGACCTCGCCTACGGCGCGATCGTCGAGATCCACGTCCAGGACGGCAGCGTGCGCGGCGGTCAGGTCATCGAAGTCTCCGAGCGCAACGCGGTCATCCAGGTCTTCGAAGAGACCCGCGGGATGGATCTCGCCAAGACGTCGATCAGCCTGCGCGAGGACGTCGCGCGCATCGGCGTCAGCCGGGAGATGATCGGCCGGCGGTTCAACGGCCTCGGCGATCCGATCGACGGCCTGCCGCCGATCATCCCCGAGAAGCGCCTGCCGATCCTCGGCGCGCCGATCAACCCGGTGGCGCGGGAGAAGCCGGCCGAGTTCATCCAGACCGGCATCTCGACGATCGACGTCATGAACACGCTCGTCCGCGGCCAGAAGCTGCCGATCTTCTCCGGGGCGGGCCTGCCGGCGAACGATATCGCCGCGCAGATCGCCCGCCAGTCCAAGGTGCTCGGCGAGGCTGAGCAGTTCTCGGTCGTGTTCGGCGCCATGGGGATCACGCAGCGCGAGGCGGCGTTCTTCATCCACGAGTTCGAATCGACCGGCGCGCTCGCGCGCAGCGTCGTGTTCATGAACCTCGCCGACGACCCGACGATCGAGCGCCTGATGACGCCGCGGACGGCGCTCACCGTGGCGGAATACCTCGCCTACGAGCTGGACATGCAGGTGCTCGTCATTCTGACCGATATGACAAATTACTGCGAAGCGCTGCGCGAAATCGGCGCGGCGCGCGAGGAGATCCCGGGACGCCGCGGCTACCCGGGCTACATGTACACCGACCTCGCGAGCATCTACGAGCGCGCGGGCCGGATCAAGGGCAAGAAGGGGACGATCACACAGTTCCCGATCCTCACGATGCCGGACGACGACATCACGCACCCGATCGCCGACCTCACCGGCTACATCACCGAGGGGCAGCTCGTGCTCGCGCGGCCGCTGCACCGGCAGGGCATCTACCCGCCGATCAACCCGCTGCCGAGCCTCTCGCGCCTCATGAACAACGGCATCGGCAAGGGCCGCACGCGCGAGGACCACCGGCAGGTGGCCGACCAGCTGTACTCGGCCTACGCGCAGGGCCTCGACCTCCGCCGCCTCGTCGCCATCATCGGCGAGGAGGCGCTCACGGAGAACGACCGGCTGTATCTCAAGTTCGCCGACGCGTTCGAGAAGGAGTTCATCAATCAGGGCAACAGCGACCGGTCGATTCAGGACTCGCTGACCCTCGGCTGGAAGCTCCTCTCGGTGTTCCCGAAGACGGCGTTGACCCGGATCAGCCGGGACCACGTGGACAAGTACTACTACGGCGCGGAAGCGGACAGGATGTTTCGGCCGGGCGAGGTACGCTGAGCGCCGCAGCCCTCGCCTCGCTCAGATGGCGTGAGATGATCGCCAAATCGCTCGGCTCAGGCTACGCCGCTCCGCTTTAGCAGAAGTACTTCTCGGGAGAGAGCGCAATGGCGGAAACAATCAGTCCTACCAGAATGAACCTGCTGCAGCGCCAGAACCAGGTCAAGCTGGCGCAGCAGGGCGTCGATCTTCTGAAAAAAAAGCGGGACGCGCTCGTGGCGGACTTTTTCAACATCGTCCGCCGGGCGCTGGCCGCGCGCGAGAAACTGACGAAATCCGCCGAGCAGTCGTACACGCTGCTCGGTCTGACGAAGGCCGTCGAGGGCCGCGAGACGCTCGAGGCCGTCGCGCTCGCGGATCCGCGCCGGCTCGAAGTCGGCATCGAGACCAAAAACGTCTGGGGCACACGCATCCCCAGCATCGCGACAAACGACGTCAAGCGGTCGCCGCTGGCCCGCAACGCCGATCCGGCCGCGGTCTCGGCGCGCACGATCGAGAGCGCCGACCGGTTCGAGGACGTCGTCGCCGCGCTGCTCGAGGTGGCGGGGACCGAGATAACTTTGCGGAAGATCGGCGAAGAGATCAAGAAGACCACCCGCCGGGTGAACGCGCTCGAGCAGGTGGTCATCCCGCGCGTCCGCGGCGAGATCCGGTACATTCGGGACGTGCTCGAGCAGCGTGCCCGGGAGGACGTCTTTCGCCTGAAGCGGATCAAGCAGAAGCTCGAAAGCGCGAAGAACTGAGCGACCCGGGCCAGGCCGTCGCCTCCCGGCGGCCAGTCCCGCGTGAGCGGGACGACACGTGGCCCGCGGTGGCCGGGGCCATCGTGGGCTCGCCCGGGATCGTGATGATGCTCGGCGCCACAGACGTGGGCAAGACGACCACCGCCACACGCCTGGCGGGGGCGGCCGTCCGGGCCGGGGTGCCGGCGGCGGTCGTGGATGGGGATACCGGTCAATCGGATCTCGGCCCTCCCGCCGCGGTCGGGTGGGGGCCGGTTCACGGCGCGGTGCGGCGGATGGCCGGGATACCGCTCGCCGGCCTGTGGTTTGTCGGCGATACGTCGCCACAGCGGGTCTATCGCCATCTCGTGGAAGGCGCGCTCGCGCTGACCGCGTGCGCCCGGCGCCAGGGGGCGCAGATCGTGATCGTCGACACGACCGGCTGGATCGAAGGCGCGGGCGCCGCCGCCAAACTCCGCAAGATCCGCCGGCTCGCGCCCCGTCATCTCGTCGCCATTCAGCGGGATCGCGAGGTGGAACCGATCCTCGCGCACGTGCCGCGCGACACGGTGGTGCATCGGCTGCGGCCCGCGCCGGCGGTCCGGCGGCGCTCCGCGGAGGAGCGCCGCGCGCTTCGCGAAGCGAAGTTTGGCCGATACTTTGACGGATCGGCCCTGTTCGCCCTGGACGCCGACGACATCGCCCTGCAGCGGGACACGATCTATCGGGGAAGATGGATCCCGCCGTCCCGCGTCCTCGCCGAGGTGCCGCCGGACGCCCTCCGGTATCTGCTCGTCGGTTTGGCCGACCGCCGTGGTACCATCATGGCGATGGGTACTGTCGCCGACGTGGACCCCGCGCAGCGCCGGATCGCCGTTGTGGCGCCTCCCGTACCGCCGCGCGCGGTGCGGTTCGTGCAGTGGGGCGTCCTTCGCGTAACACCCGCGGGGCGCGAGGCCGGCCGGCTCTCGGACGTCCGAGGGGCGTCCGCGTGAAGTTCTTCCGCGGCGCGGCCGCGACAGGAGTACGGCGCTGGCAGGTCGCGCTCACCGCGGTCGCCCTCGTGGTCGGGTTCGTCTTCACGGTGCAGTCGCGGACGGAACAGTCGATCGAGACCGGGCTTCAGGTCAGCTCCGGCCGCCTCGGCGAGGTCGCCTACCGGTACCGCGCGGAGGATGAGCGGCAGACGGCGATGCGTGCCGAGATCGCGGACCTCCGGCGGGAGATCGCCGACGACGAACAGCGCGCGGCGGCGGATCAGCGCGTCACCGCGTCGCTGGCCACGGAGCTCGGCATGCTGCGGGCCGCGGCCGGGCTCACCGCGCTGCGGGGTCCCGGGCTCGCGGTGACGATCACCGACAGCCGGCGGGCGTTGCGGCCCGGCGAAGATCCCAACCTCGTGCTGATCCACTACTCCGACGTCCGCGCCGTGGTCAACATGCTGTGGGCGGCCGGGGCGGAGGCCGTCGCCGTCAACGACGAGCGCATCATCGCCACGACCGGGCTCTCGTGCGTCGGCACGACGATCCTCTGCAATACGCGGCGCATGGCGCCGCCCTATCGGATCGTCGCCATCGGCAATCAGGACACGATGATGGCGGCCGCGCAGGCGCGCGGCGGGATTCTCGACCAGTTGCGCGCGTTCGAATTTCCGGTCACGGTCACGACCGGCACGGACCTGCCGGTGCCGGCCTACGGCGGCGGATTCGTGTACCGTTATGCGAAGCCGGCCGGGACGGGGGGGTAGGCGCGGTGTGGCTGCCGATTCTGGGTCTGCTGGCCGGCCTCGCGCTCGGCCTGCTGGTCAGCGTCCAGGTCCCGCTCAGCTACGTGAAGTACAGCGCGATCGCGATCCTCGCGTCCGTGGACACGATCCTGGGGGGTGTCCGCGCGCAGTGCGAGCGGCGGTTCGACCTGTGGGTCTTTCTCTCGGGCTTCGTGGTCAACACGGTGTTCGCGGCGGCCCTGACCGCGCTCGGCGACCTGCTGGGGCTGGACATCTACCTCGGCGCCGTGATCGCGTTCAGCATCCGTATTTTCAATAACATCGGCTTCATCCGGCGCGATCTGCTGGGCCTGGTGTGGCGGGACCGGCCGCCGGAAGCGGAAGAGCCAGGTTAGAGATTCAGAACGACGGGGAGGCGAATCGATGGCGCGCGTTGGGATCAACGGGTTCGGCCGGATCGGGCGGCAGGTGCTGCGGGCGATTCTGGAGCACCATCCGGATCTCGAGGTCACGGCGGTCAACGATCTGACCGACGTAAAGACGAACGTGCATCTCTTCAAGTACGACAGCACCTACGGCCCCTACCGCGGGACCGTCGAGGGCCGGAACGGGACTCTCGTGGTCGACGGGCGGTCCATCGCCGTCGTCGCGGAGCGCGACCCGGCGAAGCTGCCGTGGAAGCAGCACGGCGTCGACATCGTCATCGAGTCCACCGGCCGCTTCACCGCCGCGGAGAAGGCCGCGGGGCACCTGCAGGGCGGCGCCAAGCGCGTGGTCATCAGCGCCCCCGCGACCGGCGAGGACCTAACGGTCAACATGGGCGTGAACCACACGGCCTATGATCTGTCCAAACACAAGATCATCAGCAACGGATCCTGCACCACCAACTGCCTGTCTGTGACCGCCAAGGTGCTGAGCCAAACCTTCGGGATCGCCGGCGGGTTCATGAACACGATCCATTCCTACACCAACGATCAGGTGATCCTCGACACCGTGCATAAGGACCTGCGGCGCGCGCGGGCCGCCGGGCTCAATATCATCCCCACGACCACCGGCGCGGCCAAGGCGATCAACCTCGTGCTGCCCGAACTCAAGGGCAAGCTCAACGGCCTGGCGCTGCGGGTCCCGACGCCCACGGTCTCCGTCGTCGATCTGACCGTGTCGCTGGAGAAGCCGGCGACCGTCGAGCAGATCAACGGCGCGTACAAGCGGGCGGCCGCGGAGGAGCTCAACGGCTTTCTCGGCTACAGCGACGAGCCGCTGGTCTCGACCGATTACAAGGGCGATCCGCGCAGCGGGATCATCGACGGGCTGTCGACCATGGCCGTGGGCAGCCTCGTCAAGATCCTCTCCTGGTACGACAACGAGTGGGGCTACTCGTGCCGGGTGGCGGATCTCGTGGCGTTCATGGTTACGCGGGGCGTGTGAGTACCAAGAAGAAGACCGTCCGGGATATCGACGTCCGCGGCAAGCGCGTCTTCGTCCGCGTGGATTTCAACGTGCCGCTCGACCACGGCCGCATCACGGACGACCAGCGGATCAAGGCGGCGCTGCCGACAATCCGGTATCTGCTGGACCACGGCGCGATGGTGATTCTGGCGTCGCACCTGGGGCGCCCGAAAGGCCCCGACGACTCTCTGCGCATGGATCCGGTCGCGGAGCGCCTCGGCGAACTGCTGCAGCGTCCGGTCAAGAAGCTCGACGACTGCGTTGGGCCGGTTGTCGAGGACCAGATCTTCTCGATGCACCCCGGCGACGTGGTCGTGCTCGAGAACCTGCGATTTCATCGTGACGAAGAGGCGAACGAGCCGGTGTTCGCCCACGCGCTCGCGCGCCTCGCCGACGTCTACGTGAACGATGCGTTCGGCACCGCGCACCGCGCGCACGCGAGCACGGTGGGGATCACCCAGTATCTGCCGTCGGTCGCGGGCCTGCTGATGGAGCGCGAGCTGACGTACCTCGGCAAGGTGCTCGAGCACCCGGCGAAGCCGCTCGTCGTGATCCTCGGCGGCAAGAAGGTCGAAGACAAGATCGGCGTGATCCGTAATCTGCTGCGCCTGGCGACGACGATGCTGATCGGCGGCGGCATGTGCTACACGTTCCTCAAGGCGCAGGGCGCCGCGATCGGCGCGTCGCTGCTGGAGGCCGAGAAGCTCGATCTCGCGGGCGACCTGCTGCGGGAGGCCGAGCGGCGCGGGGTCGCGATGGTGCTCCCGGTCGACGTCGTCGCGGCCCAGAAGGTGGAGGCCGGGGCGCCGACCCGCGTCGTGGACGCGCGGGCGATTCCGGACGGCTGGATCGGCGTGGATATCGGACCGCGCACGGTGGCGGCGATGAGCGCTCCCATCGCCGGCGCCGCCACGATTCTGTGGAATGGACCGATGGGGGTCTTCGAGATCCCGGAGTTCGCCGGGGGCACGCGCGCGATCGCGAAGGCCGTCGCCGAATCGCGCGGCGAGTCGATCGTCGGCGGCGGCGATACCGCCGCGGCGGTCGAGCAGTTCGGCTTCGCGGACAAGATCACCCACGTCAGCACGGGCGGAGGCGCGTCCTTGGAGTTCATGGAGGGCAAGACCCTGCCGGGCGTCGCGGCGCTGCAGGACGCGCCATCATGACGCCGCCGCCGGGTGCCGCCGGGCCCCGTTCCAACCGCGTGCCGCTCGCCGTCGGCAACTGGAAGATGCACCTGACCCGCGAGCCGGCGGAGCGCCTGGCCCGCGATATCGTCCGCGCGCTGGCCGAGGTGCGTGGAGTCGAGGTGGCGATCTGTCCGCCGGCGACCGCGCTCGATGTGGTCGGCCGCGCACTCAAAGGCTCGCCCCTGCTGCTCGGCGCCCAGACGATGCATGAGGGGACGCACGGGGCGTTCACCGGCGAGATCAGCCCCACGATGTTGCTCGATCTCGGCTGCCGGTGCGTCATTCTGGGGCATTCGGAGCGGAGGCAGTGGTACGGGGAGACCGACGAGGCGCTCGCCCGAAAAGTGCGCTCGGCAATCTCCCATCATCTCATGCCGATTATCTGCGTCGGCGAGCGATTGGTGGAGCGCGAGGCCGGCCAGACCGACGCGATTGTGACCGAGCAGGTGGAGGCCGCCGTCGGCGGCGCGGGAGAACAGTCCGACGTGCCCCTGGTGGTGGCGTATGAGCCGGTCTGGGCGATCGGAACGGGGCACACCGCCACCGGCGAGGAGGCCAATCGCGTCGCGTCGCTGATCCGGTGGGTCGTCGCGTCGAGGTGCGGGGCCGCCGCCGGCGACGCGGTGAGGATCCTGTACGGCGGCAGCGTCAAGCCGGACAATGTCCGCGAGTTTTTCGGCCAACCGGAGATCGACGGGGCGCTGGTCGGCGGGGCGAGCCTCGACGCCGGCGCGTTCGCCGCGATCGTGCGGGCCGCGGCGGAGCGCGCCGCGTAGGGAACCGCGCCGGTCCGCCGCCTTGTACAGGTTCAGATAGATCCGAAAGACCCTCGTTGAAGGGTGTCGCGACGGACTCGGCGCTATCAACCGCTGGGCCATGGCTATACTGGCCCCATGCAGATTCACCAGAGCCTGGTGCGCGGCACCCGACGGATCCGCGT
>DATGFS010000008.1 GCA_035308905.1 bacterium
CCGTTGTTGCCGCCGCCACCGTTGTTGCCGCCGCCACCGTTGTTGCCGCCGCCACCGTTATTGCCGCCGCCGATCGCCGGACCACCGCCCAGCTCGGTAGTATCGGGGCCGACGCCGGAAACGGTTCCGGACACGGGGTACACAAGCAGCGTGACGATGCCGGCGATCTGCTCGGATTCGACGGGCGCAGACCGCACGAGCGCTACGGCGCCGATGAACTCGGACAGGCGGTCGAAGCCGATCCGCTCGGTGCCGGCGTAGAAAGCGGTTACGGATGTGACGTGGAACGCCTGCGTGCCCGCCGGCCCAATAACGGAGAAGGTCAGCGCGTCAACGCTGACCGAGGTCAAAGTGCCCTGTGTCTGGATGGCCGGCCCGGCGATTTGAGCTTGCGCGACGCCTGCGAATCCTCCCCACATCAGGAGCGTCGCGATGACCACTGCGGTGATGAACTGCCTCATAGGTCCCCCCCCAATATGGCCCGCCTCGTTTCGGCAACCCGGCTCACCGCATGGGGTTCCGTGGCTTTGCGTCCCTAGGTCGCCCTAGGTTTGCTCTCTCGGCGAGGGACCGCGTGACTTGTCCGGCTCGGCCTCCTTCTCTACGACCTGCTGCCGAATTTAGCGTCTCACAGGCCCGCACGAGCATCTATCGGGTGGCGGCTGTATCGGGGATCGGTTCCAGAATCGATGCGTTCTTGATCCCGTCGCTGGACAATTGCGCCCTTACATGGCGGCTCGGAGCACGTCTTCCAGCCAGTCCCACATATAGGCGACGGCGATGCTCGTGTTGTCGACCTGGCAGTGGTGGTACCCGCCTTCCTCGCGCGTGAACACTTTGAATGTCTTCCGGCTGGAACCGACGGCATCAAAGCAGCGCCGCGCTGTCGTGAGCGGGATCTGCGAGTCCCCCTCGCCGTGGAGCAGCAGGAACGGGCAGGCGATCTTCTCGGCCACGCCGGCGAGCCGGAATCCCTCGAGCCGCGCAAGCGCCTCTTCCCGCGTGCGCACGCCGAAGATCCACAAGAGGTGCTCCCAGGGCACGGAGAGCGACGGCGACTCGCCGCGGGCGAGCCGGTCGAGCCGCTCCTTCCACACCGCGTGGTAGTCCCACTGCGCGCCCCATGCGATGCAGGCCGCATAGCGCGGCTCAAACGCGGCGGCGCGAGGCGCGTAGTACCCGCCGAGACTGATCGCCATCACAGCGATGCGTGACGGATCGATCTCTTCGCGCCGGGCAAGGTATTCGTACGCCGGGGTCGCGTAGCGTTCCGTTTGATGGTGCAGCGTCAAGTTCCGGAACCGGATCGCCTCCCCGTTGCCGGGCCCATCGACGATCAGGCAGGCGATGCCGCGCGCGGCGAGGCCGGCGACCCCCTTGAAGTACTGGATCTCCTTGGTGATGTCGAAGCCGTCGAAGAAAACGACCGCGGGCGCCCGTCCGCCGGTGGTCGCCGCGCGTCTGCCCCCGTGGGGACCGGCATGCACGAGCAGCGCGGGGAGCGCCGTTCCCTCGTAGGGCACTTCGACCGGTTCGATCCGCGGCCACGGCATGGCCCCCGCCGCGTCACGGAAACAGTCGACGCCCCGGCGGTACGCTGCCAGGCCGTCGGCGGTCTTCGGCTGCAGAAATCGCTCGCCGATATGATAGTAGTGGGCCGCGCGGAACAGCGAGGCCGCGGCGCTCGCGGCGTGGCCGCGCTCGGCGCGCTCGCGGCCTGCCCGCTCCACGGCCTCGGCCGTCCGGCACCATTCCTCGAACCACGCGCGGTCGTCCCCCACCCGGTCGCGCAGCCGCAGGCCGGTGCGGTGCACCTCGTCGATCTCGGCGCCGCCCCACGGCGCGGAACCCAGCACATGCAGCATCCCATGGGACCACCGGTAGTGGTCCGGGAAGTACATGAACGCCGGCTCCGGCATGGGCCGGTCCCGCGGCGGACGCTCCAGCGTTCAGGCGGCCGCTACGGGTGCGCGGGCGGCAGGTCCCGCGTGTAGACGGGCTTCTTCAGGTAGTCCGCCGGATTGTACGTCCAGAACTGGGACACGTGGGGATACGTGAAGATCACCGTGTTCTGCGGCTCCCCGTTCACGATCTCGACTCGGCGGATGTAGACGTTCTGAATCGGCGCGCCGTACGCGTCGAAGCGCAACGGCCCGCGCGGCGCTTCCGGCAGCGTCACCTTGCGCATCGCCGCGACGAACGCGGCGCGATCTTCGATCTTGCCGCCGGTCGCCTGGAGCGCTTTCAGGATAACCTGCATGCCGGTGTAGCAGGCTTCGGAGTAATACGACGGCACGCGATTGTAGGCGCGGACGTAGGCCCGCACGAACGTGCGGTTCGCGTCGGAGTTCAGGGCCGCGCTGTAGTGCAGCGGCGTGATGATGTCCTTGGCCAGGTCGTTCTCCTGGAACAGGATGTGCTCGTCCGTCAGGGTGCCGTTGCCGATCAGCGGGATGCGGCCCATGAGCCCGAACGCGCGGTACTGCTGAAGGAACCGCAGGGCGTCATTGCCGCTGAACGTCGCGTACACCGCGTCGACGTTCTGAATCCGCCCCAGGTACGGGCTGTAGTCGGGCGCCCCGATCGGCGGCCACAGGTGTTCCACGACGCGCCCGCCGTTCTGCTCGAACGTATCCTGGAAGCCTTCGACCGTCTCCCAGCCGAACGCGAAGTCGTAGGCGATCGTCGCGATGCGCTTGTAATGCAGCGTCTTGGCCGCGTATTCACCGAACGGATGATTGGGCTGGCTGCTCGTCCACCCGGTGCGCACGACCCAGGCGGAGGTCTTGCGCTGGGTGAGGTCGTCGGAGGAAACGACCGGGAACAGCGCCGGGATCTTCTGCTCGTCGACGTAGTCCCGCAGCACGTAGCCGGAGCTCGCGGCGAGCGGGCCCGTCATCATGTCCACCTTGTCCAGTTCGACCAGCTTGCGCGCCTTCGTCAGGGACGGCCCGGGAAGACCCTGGTCGTCCTCGACGATGAGCTCGATCTGGCGGCCGGCGGCCTTGCTGCCGGCCTCCTTCAGAGCGAGCTCAAATCCGTTGATCATGTCCCGGCCGTTGGGGGCGAAGATCCCCGTCGTGGCGGTGACCAACCCGATCTTGATCGGACCCTGCGCGGCGAGTGTGCCGGTCCCCGCGAGCGCGGCCATCAATCCGGCGATGAGCAGCGCGAGCACACAGCGGTTCATCGGAGCGCCCCCCTTCGGACGTTCAACGTGAGCACGACCCGGGTGTATATCTGAAGGATAGGTTGCTACTGCCCCACACAATTCCTGCAGGAGGCCGCAGGCCGGGAGGCGGCCGGCAGGTGGCGGGGTACATCGCTTCCGAAGTAGGGTACATCGCTTCCGAAGTGCTGTTTCAAACCGCCCCAATCGCAAGCAAAGGTCGGAAGGTAGCGCCCGGCGCCAGTGTGTCGCCGGCGCGAGAGGGAGGCTGAGAGAGAATGCGTTCGCGCAGAATCCTGGTCTTCGCCGCATCGCTAATGCTGCTCGGCACGCTCGTTGTTCCCCCGGCTTCGTTCGCGAGGACGGCCGCAGAGATCAACGCGAGCGTCGACGCGGCCCTGGCCAGGTTCAATCAACAGGTCAAAGGCGGGGCCAAGTTTATCGCCGCGTCGAGAGGCGTGCTGGTGTTTCCCAACGTCGTGAAGGTCGCGTTTGTCATCGGCGGCCAGTACGGCGAGGGCGCGCTGCGCGAGGGATCGCGGACCGTCGGCTACTACAGCATCACGGGCGGCTCGTGGGGCGCCTCGTTCGGCATTCAGAAGAAGGACCTTCTCCTCGTCTTCCGCGATGCGGCGGCGCTCCGGCACTTTGAAAGCTCCTCCGGCTGGCAGGTCGGCGTCGACGGCGCGGTGACACTCGTGAACGTCGGGGTGGGCGCTGATCTCAGCACGATGCAGGTCAACCAGCCGATCGTCGCGTTCGTCGTGGGTCAAAAGGGCCTGATGTTCGACGTCTCGCTGCAGGGCGCGAAGATCACCCGGATCAATCGCTAGCGCCGGGAATCAATCCGCGCCGCAGAGGCGCAGCGCGAGCCGCGCGTAGATCCTGGCCGCCGTGTGGAGCGCGTCGATCGGGACGTGCTCCTCGTCGGTGTGGGCCAGCGCGAGGTCTCCGGGTCCGAAGACGACGGCCGGCGTCCCCGCCGCCTGCAGCACCGCGGCGTCGGTGAACGCCTGGAAGCGGCCAATGGCCGCGCGGCGCCCGGTTACGTCCTCGATCGCCTCCGCGAGCGCGCGTGTGAGCGGGTGCTCCGCGGGGAGGTCCAGCGGCGGGCGCGGCACCGCGTCGAACGCCTCGTCGCGGACGACGTCCGCCTTCCCGGCGCCGATGCTTGCCGCGATCACCGCCTCGAGGTCCGCGCGGATGCGCTCCGGTGAATCGCCCGGAACCCAGCGCTTCCCGAAGGTAAACTCACAGCGGTCGGGCACCACGTTGGTCGCGATCCCGCCCCGGATCGTGCCGATGTTCACGCTGGGGCCGCCGAGCACCGGGTGCCACTGGTTCTTCCACATCTCCGGCAGCCGGCCGTCGAGCGCGACGATGAGCCGCGCGGCGAGCCCGATCGCATTCGCGCCGAGTTCGGGCGTGCTGCCGTGGGCGGCGCGGCCGTGCACGACGACGTCGCACCGGTACACGCCGCGGTGCGCGGGAATGATGGCGAGATCGCTCGGTTCGCCCACCACGGCCAGGTCCGCCGGCGGACCGTCCCGCCCGAGCGCCGCGGTGCCGAGGTTGCCGCTCTCCTCACCGATCACGGCGGCGAGCACGACGGGGCGCGGCGGGCGCACCCCGGCCCGGCGCAGCGCGACGAGGGCCGCGGCCATAGCCGCGACGGCGCCCTTCATGTCCACCGCGCCGCGTCCCCACAGCTTCCCGTCGTGGACCTCCGCGGCAAACGGGGGATACGGCATCGACGCGGACGGCGGAACGGTGTCCATGTGGCCGTTGAACATGAGCAGGGGCCGGGTCGGAGCCCGGCCGGGCAGCACGGCGATCAGATTCTCGCGGCCGTCCAGGACCGGCTGCCGCGTGACGGCGAACCCCTCGCGGCTCAAGAATTCCTCGAGCACCCGGGCGACGCCGGCTTCCCAATGGTGCTCGGCCGCGTAGCTCGGCGTCGCGACCATTTGTCGTGCCAGATCGAGCACCTCACCGCCGCTGAGGGCGGCGTCGACCGCCTCCCACGACGTCCGGTCGCTGTCCATACCCCGCTCCTCTCCCTCCACTAGCGTGCCGCGGGCGCCGCGCCGCGCGCTTCCAGCCGCCGGCGCAGCCGCAGCGTCTCGGTCACGACGTCGATGCGATTCATCCCCTGCCAGGGACTCCACAGGTATTCGAGGGTCAGGGCGCCCCGGTATCCGAGGCCGGCGAGGCGCTCGAGCACCGGATCGAAATCGATGACGCCCTCGTCGTCGGCCGCCTGCAGCTTCCCGGGGGCCGCCTGTCGGACATGGACGTGCCCGGCCAGCGGCAGCAACGGATGCACCGCCGCCTGATCGATGCCCCGGGCGACGAAGTGCGAATAGTCGATGGTCAACGTCAACCCCGGCACACGCTCGACCAGCCGCGCGGCGGATTCCGGCTCCGCGGCGATCGAATCGAGGTGCGGCTCCACGGACAGCCGCAGTCCGCGTCCCCGTGCCCATCCCGCGTACACGGCGAGTTCCTCGCAGGCGAGGTGAACTCCGCCGTCGCTCATCTCCGCCCACGGCTTGCCCGGCGACAGGGTGAGGCCCTCCGCCCCCACCGCCGCGGCGTAGGCCAGGTACGCGGAGAACCGCTCGCGGTTGTGCCGCCGCTGCGCCGGGTCGGGTGTGTTGACCGGCCGGTCGAAGGCGTTGCGGCCGAGGTGGCAAAACACGTCCACAACCGACAGGCCGGCGTCCTCGCAGGCTCTCCGATCGAGGCCGGCCACGGCCGCGGGGTCCGCCTCCACGGCCTGCGCCCGCACGTCGCGGTCGCCGTCCGCGATGCAAAGATCGACGTGCCGGAACTCGAGCGCGGACAGCACGCGGGCGACGGCCGGTAGGCGCAGCAGCGGGAACGAGAAGCTCGTGCAGCTGAAGCGGAACCGCGGCGGCGCGGGAGTCATGACTCCGGGAGCGCGGCGGGATCGACGTTCAGGACGACGCCCGCGCCGGGCGTCTCGTTCGGCCGCACGCGCCCGTGCTCGACGGTGATCTCCGAACGGATGGATGCCGCGGGCCGCCGGTCGCCCGCGCCGAAGACGATCGTCTCCCCCATCGGACAGTTCGGCATCGCCGCCATGAGGTGGACGGTCCAGGGCTGGAGCACGCCCGCGTGCGGGATCACCGGGATCCCGCGGGCGGAGGCGAGGGCGGCGATGCGGCGCACTTCCGTGATCCCCCCGGCCCACGCGACGTCCGGCTGCAGGACGTCGGCCGCCTCGGCGGCGAGCAGCCGGGCGAAGCCCCAGCGCGTGTACTCGTGCTCGCCGGTCGCGACCTGGGTCCAATCGATCTCCCGCCGGAGCCGCGCGTATCCCTCGTAGTCGTCCGGCGGCAGCGACTCCTCGATCCAGCGCAGGCCGTATTCCCGGGTAGCGCGGGCGAAGCGCAGCGTGTACTCGACGTCCCACGCCATGAAGCAGTCGACCATCACATCGACGTCCGGCCCGACCGCCCGGCGGGCGGCGGCCGCGGTCTCCACGTTGCGGTCGAACCCGGCGGGGCCGTCCTCCACCGCGCACGGCATCGGCACCTTGAGTCCGACGTATCCCTCGGCCGCCAGGCGCGCCGGCTCGGGATGGGTCGCGTAGACCGGCAGCGGCTCACGCGCGGCGCCGCCGAGCAGCCGGTACAGCGGCGTCCCCGTCCACTTGGCGAGCAGGTCCCACAGCGCGAGGTCGACCGCGGAGAGCGCCATCACCGCCACGCCCTTCCGGCCGTACGGCAGCAACGCCCGCCACATCTCTTCCCAGCGCAATTCGATGTCGAGCGGATCCTGGTCGCGGAGCAGCGCCGCCAGGTGGTGGTCGATGATGGCCTTCGTGACTACGCCGCCGCGGGACTCGCCGGTGCCGACGACCCCCTCGTCTGTCAGTACGAACACGCGGACGGCGTCGGACCCCGGACCGCGCCAGGCCGACCGCGGCCCCCGAAACCGCGGGAAGCGGAACATCGGGTTCGCCACCTGGATCTGATCGAGCCACGTCCCCGACGAATAGGGCTCGACGATCGTGCGGATGCCGGTGATCCGCATCTCAGCCCTTCACCGCGCCGGCGCTGAGGCTGCCGATGAAGGCCTTGCGCACGAACATGAAGAGCACCAGCGACGGCAGGGCGAAGAGAATCGCGGCCGCCATCACCTGCTGCTCCGGCACGAGGTACTCGCCCTCGAACGAGTAGAGGCCGACCGAAGCCGGCCAGAGGTTCACGCTGGTGATGAACGTACGCGCGAAGAGAAACTCGTCCCACGTCTCGATGAACGCGTACATCGCCACCGCGGCGAGCCCCGGCAGCGCCAGCGGCAGTACGACGCGCCACAGCGTGGCGAACGGCCCGCACCCGTCGACCTTGGCCGCCTCGTCGATCTCGGGCGGCGAGGCGTCGAACATCGACTTCATCATCCACACCGTAAGCGGCAGCACCCACGCGACATCCACGATCACGAGCCCGCCGAGGTTGTCCAGCAGGGCCAGCTTCCGAAACACCAGGAACATCGGCACCAGCAGGAGGAGCGGCGGCATCATCTGCGTGATCACGGTCGCGGCGGCCGCGGTCCGCACCGCCCGGCTGCGAAACCGCGACATCGCGTAGCCCGCCGGGATGCCGAGGATCCCCGCGACGAGGGTCGTCGCGAGCGACACCGCAAACGAGTTCCGCAGCCAGGTCACGATGTTCGTGCCTTTGAAGGCCGCGAGCGCCCGGCCCGGGTCGAGCGCGCCGGGAAAGACTTTGGGCGGATAGCTGAAGAGGTCGGCGTCCGGCCGCAGCGCGGTGACGAGCATCCAATAGATCGGCAGGACGACGAGCAGCGCGAACGCGGCGATGCCCGCGCCCGCCAGCACGACCCGGCCCGCCCGGCGGATCCGCATCACACCGCCGGCGCCTCGATGAAGCGCAGGTAGACGAGGGCGAAGGCGGCGGAGATGCACATCACCACCGTGCCGAGCGCGGCCGCCCGGCTCAGATGGAACAGTTGAAAGCCCTGCTGGAAGGTCATCAGCACGAGATTGAGCGTCACGTCGACGGGGCCGCCGCCGGTCATCACGTAGATCACGGTGAAGGATCGCCCGAACACCCAAATCGTGAGCAGCAGCACGAGGACCACGGTAACGGGCCGCAGCCCGGGCAGGGTCACGTGCCGGAACACGCCCCATCCGCCCGCGCCGTCCACCCGCGCGGCGTCGACGTGCTCGGCCGGAATGGTCTTGAGGCCGGCCAGCAGCAGCACCGCGGCGAGGGGAAAGATCTTCCAGATCTGGACCGTGACCACCGCCCACAGCGCGAGGTGCGGATCGGTCAGAAACCCGACCTTCCCGTGCACGACGCTCATGACGTTGAGGAGATAGTTGAAGAGCCCGTACTGATAATCGAAGAGCCACGACCAGATCATGGCCGCGGCGACGTACGGCATCGCCCACGGCAGAATCACGATGCCGCTCAGCACGGGCTGCCCGGGAAACGGCCGGTTGAGGATCAGCGCCGCGATGAGGCCGGCGGCGTAGGCGCCCGCGACCGACGCGGCCGTGAACACCACCGAGACGAGAACGGAGTGCGCGAAGGCCGGGTCCCCGAAGAGGACGGCGTAGTTGGCCAATCCCACCCACCGCGCCCGGTCGAGGGTGGAGCCGTCCGCCTGGAAGCTCGTCCAGACCCCCAGCGCGATCGGCAGCAGAAAGACGAGCAGCACCGTGCAGACCGCCGGGCCGAGAAACACCGCCGGCGCCGCGCGGTCGCTACGCACGCCGCGGAGCACGTCCGCCCGACGTCACAGCCGCTCGAGCTTGGTCTGGACGTCCTGCATGGCCCGTTCCGGGGCCGCCCCCTGGTAGAGGATCGACAGCACGCCGTTCCCGATGGCCGCGAGCGCGTCGTTCCCCTTGTTGCCGATCTGCTGCGGAAAGTACGACACGGCCTTCCCGCCGTAGCCGATGTCGACCACGGCCCTAAACCACGGGTTCTTTGCGATGAAGTCCGCCGGCACCATGCCGGGGCGCGCGGGCAGCGTGCCCGTCAATTCCACCTGGCGCTTCTGCTGCACGGGCGTCAGCAGCAGCAGCATGTACTTGGCGGCCAGGTCCTTGTGCTTGGCGGCCTTCGGCACGCCCCACCACGCGGTCGCGCGCATCGTCGCCGGCGACGGCAGCGGGTTCTTGCCGGCCCACAGCTGCGCGCCCACCGCGGGGTTGGCCTTCTGCGCCTGAAAGTACACGAACGATCCGGAGATGATGCTGGCGACCTTGCCCTGGGTGACGAGGTTGTTGATCGTCACCGCGTCGAGGCCGCGCGGGATCTCGTTGTTGTCCCACAGATCCTTGACGAACCGGAGGGCCGCGATCACTTTGGGATCGGTCGCCGTCGGCCGCGTGCCGTCGTAGAACGCCCCGCCGAAGCCGAGGACGACCGGCATCAGCTGGATCATCAGGCCGGTCGGATCGCCGGACTTCGTCGCGATGCCCATGCCGAACTGGCCCGAGCGGGGATCCGACGTCTTCCGCAGCGCCTCGCGGTACGCGGCGAGATCGGCCGGCACGCCGACGCCCGCCTTCTGATAGAGCGCGCGGTTATAGAAGAACACGCGCGGATTGGACTCCCGCGGGACCGCGAAGGCGCGGCCGCCTCGCATCGCATCCTTCTGCGCGTTGATGAAGGTGTTGGGATCGAGGCCGGCGCCCTTGAGCCACGGGTCCAGCGGCTCCAGCCAGTCCTGCTCAATGTAATACGACAGCTGCGGGTCGTCGATTCGGATGACGTCGGGGGGCGACCCGGCCTGCAGCAGGGTCAGGACCTGCTGGTGGTATTGCGGAAACGGCGGCGACACCTGCTCGATGCGGCTGCCGGGATACTTGAGGGCAAAGGCCTGGTCGAGGCCGTCGAGCTGCTCCTTGTAGCCGGGTTGAAGAACGCTCGGCTCGTCGACCGCGACGGTCGCGGCTTGGGCGGACGCGGCCGGAACGCCGCGCGACGCGGAGCCCGCGGCCGCCACGGCGATGCCGGCGCCGGCGGCCGAGGCCGTCAGCGCGAGGAACCTCCGGCGGGAGATGGTCGGTACTGCGCGCACGCTCATGCCGTCCTCCTCATCGATGGCGCGACGTTGGGGTCGCGGCGGAGACAAGCGGGTGCATTTGACAGCGCGAATCTCTCGGGTGTTTCATTGACTGTGTCGGACAACGGTTCCTTCAGTGCCGTGCCGGCGCCGCGCTCGCCGCGGTGAGAACAAGGAGGCACACCGGGTGAATCGGGTCCGCATCGCGGTGGTCGGCTGCGGCTGGTGGGCTACCCGTGTGCACCTGCCGGCGCTCCGCGCCGATGCCGCCTGCGACCTCGTCGCCGTGGCCGACGCCGATCCCACGCGCGCGCAGCGGGCGGCCGCGCGCTTCGGCGTACCGCGATGGTACGCGGACCACCGCGCGCTGCTCGAGGCGGAGCGCGTGGATGGCGTGGTCGTCGCCACGCCGCCGGACAGCCACTACGCGATCGCGCGCGATTGCCTGCTCGCCGGCGCCGACGTGCTCGTCGAAAAGCCGATGACGGTCGCCGCCCGCGCCGCCCGCGACCTGCTCGATATGGCCCGCCGCACCGGCCGGCGGCTCCATGTCGGGTATCCCTACCCGCACTGCCGGCTGGCGCAGGCTCTGCGCGACCGGATCGCGGCGGGCGCGCTCGGCGGCCTGCGGCTCGCGGCCGGTGTGTTCGCGACGTCCGTGCGGCCGCTGTACCAGGGACGGCCCCACCGGTCCGCGGACGACGCGCTCTTTCCGCCGAATCCCGAAACCTACGACGATCGCTCGCGCGGCGGCGGCCAGCTCTACTCCCAGGTCACGCACGTCGCCTCCCTCCTCTTCTTCGTCACCGGGCTCGTACCGGTCTCGGTGCAGGCGTTTGCCGGAGGAGACACGCCGCGCGCGGACGGCTGGGACGCGGTGACCTTCCGCTGCGGAGAGACCGGCGACGCCGCCGTCGGCACAATCGCCGGCACCGGCACGGTCGCGCCGGGAAGCCCCACCGTCGAGCGGATCGAGTTGTTCGGCGACCGCGGCCACGCCGCGTACGACATGGCGCGGGGCACGCTGAGCGTGCGCAGCTACGACGGCACGAGCCTCGACGAACGGGTCGAGTCGGAGCCGGAGCGCTACCCTCGGGAAGCCCCGTGCGCGCGGCTCGTGGCGGCCCTCGGGGGGGACGCCGGCGTCCTCGTCGGCGGCGACTTAGGCCTGCTGACCGTGGAGTTCATCGGCGCGGCGGCGCGCTCGATCGAGACCGGCGGACCCGTCACGCTCGGGACCGCGACAAGGGGGCGGACATGAGCACATTGCGGGGCAGGCACGCCGTCGTCACCGGCGCAGCCCGCGGCATCGGATTCGGGATCGCGAAGCGGCTCGGCGCGGAGGGCGCGGCCGTGACCATCTGGGACGTCGACGGAGCGCAGGGTGAGCGGGCGGCCGCCGAACTGCTCGGCGCAGGCGAGGCGGAAGCGCTCGCCGTCGACGTATCGGACGCGTCGTCGGTAGATGCCGCGGCCCGCGAGACGCTTCGCCGCCACGGCCGCGTGGACGTGCTCGTCAACAACGCCGGCATCGCCGGCCCGAACGCCACGAGCTGGGAGTACCCACGGGACGCGTGGCGGAGGGTGCTCGACATCGATCTCACGGGCGTGTTCCTGTGCTGTCAGGCCCTCGTCCCCGCGATGCTCGAACGAAAGTACGGCCGCGTCGTCAACATCGCGTCCATCGCCGGCAAGGAAGGCAACCCGAACGCCTCCGCGTACAGCGCGGCGAAGGCCGGTGTGATCGCGCTGACCAAATCTCTCGGCAAGGAGCTCGCCGGCGCCGGCGTACTCGTCAACTGCGTGACGCCGGCCGCGGTGGAGACCGACATCTTCGCGCAGATGACGCGCGAGCACATTCAGTTCATGCTGTCCAAGATTCCGATGGGCCGTTTCGGCGCGGTGGAGGAGGTGGCCGCGCTCGTCGCGTGGCTCGCCTCCGAGGGGTGCTCGTTCTCGACGGGCGCGGTCTTCGATATCTCGGGGGGGCGGGCGACCTACTGAAGCGCCGCGGCCAGATCGGCGGCGAACGGGAAGCTGCCGGGCACGTACGCGCACAGCGGGTCGTCGCCGGTGGGATCGCCCGTCGACGCGTAGGCCCGGGAGCGCGAGCCGCCGCAGACGTCGCGAAACTCGCAGCGGGCGCAGCGGCCGTGCCACGACGCGGGATCGCGCAGCACGCGCAGGAGCGGACTGTCGCGATAGATCTCGCCGAGCGGGCGGCGCCGGACGTTTCCGGCGGGCAGCGGCATGAACCCGCTGCCGTGAACGCTGCCGGTATGCGAGACGAACACGAACCCGCGGCCGGCGTTCACGTCCATCGGCGTGCGGCGCCGCCCGGTACCGGCCGGCCACGGTCCGAGCATCGTCCGCAGCGCGTGGTACAGCGGTCCAAACGTGAGCACGGATGCCGGGCCGATGCCGCGGCGCTCCAGAATGGCACGCTGCAGCACGATCCGCTTGAAGTGGTGCCCCTCGGTCGTCTTGACCGGCAGCCCGGCCCCGACGTCGTAGAGGAAATGCAGCACGTCCTCGCACTCCGCCGCGTTGATCTGCGGCAGGCCGTTCCCCCGCCCGACCGGGACGAGGAAGAAGACGCTCCAGGCCATCGCCCCGCGCTCGCGGACCATCCGGGCGATGCCGGGCAGCGCCATGACGTTGCCGCCGGTCACCGTGGTGTTGATCTGCACCTTGAGCCCGTAGCGGAGCGCCGCGTCCCACGCGTCGAGGGTGCGCTCGAACACGCCGGACACGCCTCGAAACGCGTCGTGGGTCGCCCGGGTGTCCCCGTCGAGACTGAGGGACATGGCGACGGCGCCGGCCGCCTTCACGTCCGCGATCGCCTGACTGGTCAGCAGCGGCGTCGCCGACGGCGAGAGGGCGACCGGCAGGCGGCGCGCGACCGCGTGTTCGATCAGACGCACCAGATCCGGCCGCTTGATCGGATCGCCGCCGGTCATGATGAACAGTGGCGGGGGGGATCCGAAGCCCGCCACCTGGTCGATCAGGGTTTGCGCCTCCGCGGTCGTCAGCTCATCGCGATGGGGGAGCGGCGCCGCTTCCGCCCGGCAGTGCTGGCAGGCGAGGTCGCACGCGCGCGTCACTTCCCAGATCACCATGAAGGGCCGCTGCGAGACGTCGATCGCAGGGTGGCGGACGGTAGGATGCATGGTCATACGCTAGCACCGGCCGGGCGGCGCCGCATCAGACCGATGTCCGATTGTCGGTCCCTTCTCCGCCCGATCAGAGCCGCGCGGTGAACTGTGCGCACAGCACCGGCCGGCGCGTGTGGCGGTCCACCTGGCCGAGGACCCCAAGGTGACAGACTCAGCGAGTCATAAGTAGTCTGATGTTGGAGTACTCGAAACAGGGGGGGATCGGATGCAGCGTGCATACGGGGCCGGACTAGCCCTTCTCCTTGCGGGATTGATTGTCTACGGTTCCGGTACAACGAGCGCCGGAGCCGCCGGGATGGTGACAATCCCCGGAGACTCGTACAATCCGGCGGCCATCGTGATCGATGTGGGACAAACCGTCACGTGGGTCAACAAGGACACCGACCCGCACGTGAGCACGACCGTGCCCGGCACGCCGGCGTCGTTCACACTCGTCCACCCGGCGGGGAAGTCGGCGTCGTTCACGTTCACGAAGGCCGGGATCTACCCCTACTACTGTCTCGACCACGCGACCTTCAACCCGAGTCTCCGGCGGGCCGTGGCGCGCAAAGAGGCGGATACGTTTCCGGTGGCGATGGAAGGGTTGATCGTGGTCAAGGGACCCGGGCTCACCGGCTCGCAGTCGGCGACGATGAAGATCGCCGGCGGCGCCTATGCGCCGGACATCGCCGTCGTGCGCGCCGGCGGCAAGGTCACGTGGATCAACGAAGATCACACCGCGCACACGGCGACGTTCGTTGGAGCCGGCACGCCAAACCTCAGCCTCGCCGCCGGCAAGAGCGGCTCGGCAACGTTCGCGAAGCCGGGCGTGTACTTCTTTTACGACCAGCGTGGCGCGACGTACAATTCGAAGCTCGGACTGGCGGCGGCCAAGAAGGGAGCGCCTAACTTCCCCATCGCCACGCAGGGCTACGTGGTGGTGCTCTAGCAACCCGGCGCCGGTGATTCGGACCCGCATTAGGTCGGCGGCGGCCGGCGGAGCGGCCGCCGCGATCCTGTTGTTCGGCTTGTCGGCGCTCCCGGCGACGCCGGCGGCTCAACTGCCGGCGACCCCCCGGGATGCGCTGACGCTGGTACGCCAGGCCCTGGCCGCCCTCGAAGTGAGTCCGCCCGACGTCGCCGTCGCAACCGAGCGGGTAATCAAGGCGCTGTTCGCTCAGGACACGCGCGGCGTGGACATGCCGCGGGTACGGGACGCCGCCCAGGCGCTCGGTGCGGAAGATGCCACGGCGGCCGCCGCCTACCTCATGCAGGCGCTCCATCCCGCGGAGGCCGAACCCTCGGGCGTGGATCGGACCCTCCTCGTCCCTGTTCGGCCGCGCTTCACCGCCACGCCGGCTGTCTACGAACTGCTGGCCGCCGCGGCGCTGTTGATCGGTGCGGGGAGCTTGATCGCACGCAAATGACGCCGTCGTCCCGCTGGAAACGATTGTGGACGGCGGTGGACGCCAGGCTGGCGCTTCACAACTTCCTCTACGAGGTTCCGGCCTACGCGAACACGCTGCCGTACGTCCTGGGCGCGATCACGCTCGCCGGGCTCGTGATCCTGGTCGGTACCGGCATTCTCCTCGGGCAATTCTATGTCCCCGATCCCGGCGCGGCGAATCAGAGCATCCGGGCCATCATCACCCAAGTGCCCGCCGGCGAGGTCATTCGCGGCATCCACATCTGGGCCGCACACTTGACGGTCATCGTCCTGTTGCTGCATGTGATCCGCGTCTACGCGACGGGCGCGTACCGCTTCCCGCGCGAGGCCAATTGGGCCGTAGGCGTCGCGTTGCTCGCGACGATGCTGGCGCTGTTCTATACGGGGACCGTGCTGCGGTGGGACCAGTTGGGGATAGAGGCCCTGGAGCACAACACTGCCTTCGCGGCGCTGCTCGGCGTATTCGGCGGCTGGTTCTCGCCGGCGTTTTCCAGTCACGTGCCGCTTCTCACCCGGCTGTACATGGCGCACGTCAGCCTGCTGCCGATGCTGTTTTTCATCCTGCTCGTCACGCATATCTATCTCGTCAGACAACACGGGATCTCGGCGGCTCTCGTGCGTTCCGAACCCGCCGCCGTCAGGTACACGTTCGCCCAGCACCTCAAGAAAGCGGCCGGGTACGGCTGCATCATGCTCGGCTTGGCGCTCGCGCTGAGCGTCATCTTCCCCGACGGAGAAGGCGCGGCACCCGTGTCCGGCATCGAAGTCACGAAACCGCCATGGCTCTTCCTGCCGTTGTACGGCCTCGAGAACCTCTTTGGGTTGCAGGGCCTGTGGGGCGCCGTGATCTTCTTCTTGTGGCTGTTGGCCGTCCCGATCCTAGACCGCGGTCGCGCGCCGGGATGGAGCGGCCGGCGGCGGGCATTGGCGGCGGGCGCGGCGGTCATGGCGGCCCTGACCGGCCTCGGCATGTTTGCCTGGTTGACGCAGCCGGTCGCCCACTTCCACTAAGTCCGCCGCAGCCGGGAAACCTCGCGGCAGCGTTCAGTACGTTGGCCCGGTCAGCGTGTTCGGGTCTCGGCCAGCCGCGTGAGGACGTCGCGCGCGCCGGCCCCGAATGCGCCGTCGGTCTCCTCGAAGCACCGCCGCACGCCGGCCTCGTCCTCATCCCCCACGACGGCGTCGCCGATGGGAAAGAGGACCTGGGTCTCTTTGGCGATGTGCGCGCGCAGGAGATGCACGTAGTCGCGGCAGGCGCCGAGCACGTCCTCCAGCGTCGCGCTGCCGGCTTCGTGCCGGGCCAGGGTGTCATCGATGACCCCGACCAGCCGGCGGCCCTCCTCGTGTTCGCGCAGCATGACCCCGATCGGTCCGCCCTCCACCGGCACCCCGCACTTCGCGAGGCAGGGAAAGAAACACCGTTCCTCTTTCCCGTGATGGCACCGGTCCACGAACATCCGGCTGAACGCCACCACGCCCCGGAGAAACGCCGCGGGAACGACGCGAGTGCCGGCCGCGTCCGTCACGGCGCGATCGAGCGCCGCCAGCACGTCTTCGATGACGCGGTGCTCGGCCGTCAATTCCTGCGTCGCGCGGACGGTCATACCATCGTGAGGCCGCCGCCGACGGCGAGCGTCTGGCCGGTGATGAACGACGCGGCGTCCGACGCGAGGAAGACGGCGGCGTGGGCGACCTCTTCGGGCCGGGCCAGCCGGCCGAGGGGCGTCGCCTTGACGATCGCGGAGATGAGCTTCTCGTTGCCGGCGGCGATCATGCCCTGCAGCAGCGGCGTGTCGGTGAGCCCGGGCGCCACGACGTTGACGCGGATGCCGTCGCGCGCCACCTCGCGCGCGAGCGCCTTGCTGAAGGCGATCACCGCACCCTTGGCGCCGGAGTACACCGCTTCCCCCGACGAGCCGGCGCGCCCCGCCTCGGAGGCGATGTTCACGATGGCGCCGCTGCGCCGCCCGCTCATGTGGGGCACCACCGTATGGCAGGTCGCCAGCATCCCCCGGTAGTTCACGGCGATCACGCGGTCCCAAAACTCCTCGGTACTGTCCACGAACCGCCCGATCCGGTCCCAACCGGCCGCGTTGACCAGCACGTCGATCCGCCCCCACGCGGCCACCACCCGATCGACACCGGCGACGACGCTGCGGCGGTCGGTGACGTCCATCACCACCGGCATGCCCGCGCGGGCCGCCTCCGCCACTTCTCCGGCCCCCGCCGCGTTGATGTCGGCGACGGCCACACGGCCGCCCGCCGAGGCAAACGCCGCGCAGATCGCCTTGCCGATGCCGCTTGCGCCTCCGGTTACCAGAACCACCCGATCGCCGGCTGTCATGCGCGCGCCCCGGCGGCCGCTACAACTTCTGTCCGCAGTGGCCGCAGAACGCCATCTCCTCGGGCAGGCCGCGCGCCCCGCACGCCGGACACGTGCCCGTCGGCGGGCCCCAGACCGATTCCGTCGCCTCGCCGTCGCGCGCCCGCGCACGCAGCGCCCGGTAGTCGACCGGCCGCTTGTCGACGAACGCCGTCATGCCTTCCCAGGGCTCGCGGGAGGCGAAGTGCAGGCTCAGCCAGTCCCGGGCGTGGCCCGCGGTCAGGTGCCAGGGGAGGTCTTTCCAGAAGTTCAGCTGCTGCTTGGTGTACCTGAGACACTCCGGGAACTTGTCGATGAGGTTTTGGCAGAGCGTGTCGACGGCCGCGTCGAGCTCGCTCCGCGGCACCACGCGATTGACGAGGCCCCACTCGAGCGCCTGCCGCGCGGTGACGGGCTCGCAGGTGAGGAGCATCTCGCGGGCCCGCCGGTCCCCGATCATGATCGGCAGCCACTGCGTGGCGCCGCCCGCCGCGACGCTGCCGACTTTCGTGCCCACCTGCCGGATGGTGACGTCATCCGCGGCCACCGCGAGGTCGCAGTCCATGTTCCACTCATTGCCGCCGCCCGCCACGATCCCGTTCAGCCTGGCGATCGTGGGCTTGCCGATGTTGCGCAGCGCGTCGTGCGCCTCGATGAAGAGGGTCATGTACTTCCAGTAGTCGCGCGGCCGCCGGGTGTACTCGCCGGCGTACTCCGCGACGTCCCCGCCGGTGCAGAACGCCCGGTCCCCCGCGCCGGTAAGCACCAGCACGGCGACCCCGTCGTCGTAGGAGGCGTCGCGAAAGGCGTCGCGCATCTCGACGAGGGTGTGCGCCCGGTAGGCGTTGTAGACCTTCGGCCGGTTGATCGTGACCCGCGCCACCCAGTCGCGCTTCTCATAGAGGATGTCCTGAAAGTGAAACTCCGCCGGCTCCCGCGGCTCCAGGGCTGCGGGAGCCGGCTCGGGCATGGTCTTCATGGTCGATCCTCCTCCCTCTCGCCCGCCTCGCTAGGCGGTCCGTTGCTCGGTCAGTTTGCGGGCCCGCTCGCGGCCCAACAGGGCGGCACCCATCGCGCCCGCGTACACGCCCAACTCGTCAGCGGCGACGTGGAACGTCACACCGAGCGCTTCCTCGATCGCCCGGCGCAGAAGCGGCACCCGTGTGAGGCCGCCCGTGAGCGCGTACTCCGGCTCGGGCCGGACCCGCTTGAACACCTGGCCGGCGCGTTCCGCGAGCGCCATCACGGCGCCGGCGCACACGTCTTCCGCGCTCTGCCCGGCGGTCAGGTGGTTGATAACCTCGGACTCGGCGAAGACGGCGCACACGCTGGAAATCGTCACGGGCGACTTCGCGGCCCCGGCGAGCGGGGCGATGTCCGCGGCGCCGTACCCGAGGTAGCGCATCGTCTTTTCCAGAAACGCGCCGCTGCCGGCCGCGCACTTGTCGTTCAGGCGAAACGCCTTGACCCGTCCGCGCTCGCCGAGGCGGATGGCCTTCACGGTCTGGCCGCCGATGTCCAGCACGCTGCGGACCGACGGGAACAGCCGGTACACGGCGTGCGCATGGCACGTGAGCTCGGTGATGGCGAGATCCCGGAACGGGACCATGTAGCGGCCGTAGCCCGTGGCGGCCACGTAGCCGATCTCGTCGCGCGGGATCCCCGCGGATTCGAGCGCGGCGGCGAGGCCGCGCTCCGCGGCCTTGGCGAAGTCGTAGCCGCTCGGGATCGCGGCCATTCCGGCGAGCGGGCCGTCGTCGCCCGCGAGCACCACCTTCGTGTACGCCGAGCCGACGTCGATGCCGGCGGTGAAACTCATGACGGTCCGCCTCCCCCGGCGCCGGCTTCCGCGCCCACCAGCATCCGGTCGAGCGCGTACAGCGCCGCGCCGATCGCCCCGCAATAGTGTGACTCCTCGCTGACGTTGAGCGGCACGCCGGTCAGATCCGCGAGCAGCTTCACCATCGCGACGTTCCGGGCTACGCCGCCCGTGAAGGTGACCTCGGGCTCGATCCCCACGCGCCGCAGCAACGACAGGCTGCGGGAGGCGATCGCCGTGTGCACGCCCATCAGCACGTCCTCGGTCTTTCGGCCCCGGGCGAGCCAGCCCAGGATCTCCGATTCCGCGAAGACCGTGCACGTCGTGGTCATCGTCACCGCGTTCTTGGCGCGCAGCGCGAGCGGGCCGAGCTCGCCGAGGGGGATCTCCAACGCCTGCGACGCGGCGCCGAGAAACCGGCCGGTCCCCGCCGAGCACTTGTCGTTCATGCTGAAATCCAGCACCTGGCCGGTCTCGCTGACGCGGATCGCCTTGGTGTCCTGCCCGCCGATGTCGAGCACGCTGCGGGTCCCGGGGAACAGGTAGACGGCGCCGCGCGCGTGGCAGGAGATCTCCGTGACCTGGGCGTGTCCGAATTCCACCCGGAACCGCCCGTAGCCGGTCCCGATGACGCACGCCACGTCCGCCTCGGCGGCCCCGGCGGTCGCGAGCGCCTGGCGGAACGCCGTCCCGGCCGCGTCGGTCAACCGGACGCCGGTGTCGACGATCGCGCGGCCGACAAGCCGCGTGTCGTCCATCACGACCGCTTTGGTTTGGGTGGATCCCACGTCCACCCCGCCGACCAGCATCTCCCTCACCTCGCCGCGTTCGCGTCGGATGGCCGCCTAATGCCGGCCTCGTGAGATCCCGTCGCCCGGCGCCCGGCCAGCGACTCGATAAACGCGTCGATCCGGTTCTTGAGCTGCGCATCCGACCACATCCGCGGGTCCACAAGGTCCGATTGGATGAACAGCCCCGGAATGTCGAAATGGGTGCGCAGCCACTCGCGGACGTCCGGGAGGCCGGTGGACGTGGTGCGGCACGACTTCACGCCGTGGAAGCAGATGCCGTCCACGGACCACTCCCGGACCGTCTCGGCGAGCCAGTCCTGCGCGTAGAACATCGGTGTGCTGAACCCCCGCCAGGCGGAGAGCAGCAGCGTCTCGGCCAGACTCTCGATCGGGCGGGTCACGTCGTAGGCGAAGTCCGAGCCGAAGCCGCCGCCGGCGAACACCATGTACGTGCTGTGGACGAAGACCCCGCCCCACTCCTCGAACAGCTCGGCGAAGCGCTTGAGCGCGGCGTAGCATGTGGTGCCGGTCAGGAGCAGCCGGTATTTCTCGTTAAGCGTGCCCATCCCGAGGTGGATGCGCTCGCGCAGTTCCTCCGCGGCGCCCTCGAAGAACCGGGACCCCTCGGGCGTGCCCCGGTAGAGGTTGGAGATGCCTTGGAACACGATGCCCTCGCGGATCGCGCTGAACGGCGCGGGCCGGTGGCGGTTCAGCGACAGCACGGCCTGGTAGCCAGCGGCCATGCGGTTGACCTCGGCCATCACCTCGCGCAGCCGGTCGATGTCGAAGCGCCGGCCGGTCAGACGCTCGCAGAGGCCGATCAGGTCCCGCAGCTGCCCCTCCACGTAGCGCCGGTCGTTCCGGAAGGCCTCGCCGTCGACCCGCGGGGTCACGTCGCCCCCGCGCCAGGCCGGCAGGTCGAGGACGAACACCGGGCAGTGGTACATCTGCTCCCAGATCTCGGCCCACTTGATGTAGGTGTTGCACATGTTCGTCGCGATCGCGAGCGCGGGCTTGGGGACGGTCCCGTTGGGATGCTGGCGGTCCTTGAGCTGCAGCCCCACGTCCGCCTTCACGTAGCCGCAGATATCGGGGGAGTAGCCGTAGCCCTCGGCGGTTTGCAAGTATTCAAGCGACCGGCCGCGCACGGCGGTTTGCAGCGACGTGATCTCGGGACAATTGATGGGCAGATCGAACACCCGCAAGATTTCGTCGAGGGAGCCCATCACAAAGACGTACGCCGTCGGGCGCCCCGCCCCGTCGGCGGCCGTCATCTCCTGCCACCACCGGTCCATCAGACGGCGGCCCTCGTTGCGGATGAAGCCGATCGGCGTCTTTGTCTCGGCCATCGTAGGGCCCCCCGGCCCGGCGTATTTGCTCATGCGAAGTCGAGCAATAGCGACTCGGCGAACGTCTCGACTTCCATCCGCATCTGCTCGAAAACGGTCATCTTCTCTTCGAACTCCATCACGAGGTGCGGGATCCCCGCCTTCTCGAGCGCGCGGATGTGGTTGACCTGCTCCTCCAGCCCCGGCTCGCACATCTTGGGCGCGGCGACGATCGCGGCCTCGGCAGTGGCCTCCCGGATGCGCCGGAGCAGCATCTCCGGTTTGGGTTTGCGCGGATCGTGCTGCACGGGGCTGTAGCTCGATCCGTCGAGGTACGCGCGGGCGAGGTTCGCGAGCGGGTCGCCGTCGGTCGGGACGTCCTCGGTCAGCCAGCGCAGCCCGATCAGCAGATCGTCGTCCACGATGTAACAGGCGTCCTGGATCACCGCGAGCAGGTCGGCGGGAGGCTGCTCGCAGTAGCCGCCCTCGAAGACGACGCGAATCTTGTCCTGCCGCTTGCCCGGCCGCTGGGGCACCAACTCGAGCACTTGGCGGAGCAGGACGTTGTGCTCTTCGCGCGGCATGACCCCGCCCGCGCGCACGAGCGTGTACGCCTCCACCGCGGACAGCAGCCACGGCGTCTCCCGCTTGACGCGGTACAGCTCGCGGAGGAGCCGCCGGTTCTCGTTGAACAGCGCGATACTCCGGCACAAGGCGGCCTCCATGATCGGCCGCCCCGTGGTCTCCTCGATCACGTGGGCGATCCGGCGGTACTCGTCCCGCAGGTAGGCTGCAGCGTGCGGCGAGGTGACGTTCTGCGGCAGGTAGAGCATCTGGCAGTTGACCTTCGGCAGGTTGCGCACCCACACGCCGCAGGCGTTGCGTGCCGCGTCGCAGATCGGCGGCGTGACGAACACCGAGAGAAAGTCCAGCCGGCCGGTGAGAGCCAGTTCGAGGGAGCTGCGGATGATGGAGCACACGAACGCGGCGATCCGCGCGTCGGCTTTGCGGATCTGCACCGCGCTGCCCGCCCCAAGAATCTTGACCGGCAGCATGCCGGCGGCGTGCGGGATCTCCTCGGGGAAGTACACCTGGAAGTGGCCGAGGACTTTGCCCCCTGGATTGGCCTCGAGCCACCGGTGGACCGCGGGGAACTCCGGATCCTCCACCAGGGCCCGGCAGTCCTCGAGGATGGCGTCCACACTGTGCCCCGAGGCCATCAGCCGCCTCCCGACCGAGCGCTCGTTCGAATGCCTTGGTCCCACGGTATCGCGGTGGGGGCGCGGGAACAATGACGCGGCCGGCCTATTTCCCTGAGGCAGATGCTCTAGGGGAGCGATTCCCCTACCGCGGGGTCAAATAATTCCGCTGCGGAAGGCGAGGGCGACGGCTTCGAGGCGGCTGTGCACCGCCAGCTTCGTCAGGATGCTCTGCGTGTGGTTGCGGACGGTGGCGGTGCTGATGAAGAGCCGCCGCGCCATGGCCTGGGTGCCTTCCCCGCGGGCCATGAGACACAGGATCTCCCGTTCGCGCGCGGTCAGCTGACCCGGGGCATCCGCCGGCGAACTCGCGGACGGCGCGCCGTTTCCGTCGCCGCCGGGGACGGCCTCCGGGTGGCGTTCTCTGCGGGCGGCCGTCACGTCCCGGAAGAGGTGGACGACGATGTTGCCGCCGGCGCCCGGCACCAGCACCGTGCTGACGTTGAGCCGCCGCTCCGCGCCGTCCTTGCCCTGGGTCGTGAGGTCGTAGGCGTGCGCCATCTCGTCACGGCGCGCCATAGTCAGCACGCTGCAGTGCGGATGGCAGAAGAGATTCCCGACCGCGTCGCGCCCGCGCACCACGTCGTGGCACGCCCGGCCGAGCACCTCCGCGGCCGAATACCCCAACACCGACTCCGCGGCGCGATTCCAGAGAATCACGCGGCAGGCCGGGTCCACGGCCATCACCCCGTCGGTGGTGCGCGTGAACAAATCGAGAACGTCGGTGGACCCCACGGCCGCCGCGGGCGCGCGGCGGCGCCGACTCCGCCGGGCTACCGGGGCCGGCTTGCGGCGTCGCTCCACTCGGGCCATGTTGCGGCGGGCGTTCGGTGCTCCGCACGGGGAATCCTCTCCGAGAGCGGCCGCTCATCCCTGAGCGCGATGATCTCCGCGGCGATCGCGACCGCCACCTCCTCGGGGGTGCGCGCCCCGAGATCGAGGCCGATCGGAGCGCGGACCCGGGTGAGCGCGTCCGCGGGCACGCCCGCGGCGCGGAGCGCCGTGCACCGGGCCGCATGGGTCCGGCGGCTGCCGAGGATGCCGATGTAGCCCGCGGAGGTCGTAAGCGCGATTTGGAGCAGCGGCAGGTCGAACTTCGGATCGTGCGTGAGGATGCAGATCGCGGTCCGCCGGTCGACCGGAGCGCGGGTCAGAAACTCGTCCGGCCACTGGACCGCGATGGCGTCGGCGTCCGGGATTCGCGCCCGGGTGGCGAGCGCCGCCCGGGCGTCGCACACGGTGACGCGGTAGCCCAAAAACTTCCCGATGCGCGCGACCGCCGCGGCGTGGACCGTCGCGCCGAAGAGATACATCGCCGGCGCCGGCGCGAACGAGTTGATGAACACCTCCACGTCCGCGCGCTCGCGCGCGCCGGCGCCGTACCGGCGCGCGCCGGTCTGCGCCCGCTCGAGCATCGCCCGGGCGTCGGCGGTCACCTCGCCGTCCAGCGCCGGATCTCCGAACCCGCCGAGCGTCCGATCCGGCGCGACGAGCATCTTCGCGCCCGCGTGCGGCCCGGTCACCTCGGTCGCGAGGGCGACCGGACGATCCTCTCGGACCGCCCGCGCGAACGCGGCGAACAGCTCCCCCGTCCCCGTCACGCGTTCGACGAAGATGTGAACGATGCCGCCGCAGGACAGCCCGATGGCGACCGCGTCCTCGTCGGAAATGCCGTAGGTCACGCGCGCGGGGCGGCCGGTCCGGATCACCTGCGCCGCCTCCTCGATCACCGCCGCTTCCACACAGCCCCCGGACACGGAGCCGGCGACTTCAAGATCCTCGGTGACCGCCATCACGGCGCCGGGATCGCGGGGCGCGGAGCGCTCCGTGGCGATCACGGTCGCGAGGCCGACGCGCCTGCCCCCGGCCAGCCAGCGCTCGACGCGGTCCAGGACGTCCTTCATCGCCGCGCGCCCGCATACGCGCCGAGGACGGCGCGGCGGACCAGCGCGTGCCCCTCCATCAGACGCCGGGCGGTGCGGAAGTAACCCGCCTCGCGGACGGTCCACGGCGGACCGCCGGACACCAAGGCCCGCGCCGGCATCACCCCGCCGGGATGGCCGATGCGGATCTCCCGATCGTGCCGGGCGCGGGCGGACGCCGTTGCGGGAACGGTCCCTGCGATCCGCGCCGCGACCGCGGTGCACGTGGCCGCGGTTCCCGGAAACGTCTTGTGCAGCATCGGCGGCCGGCCGCCGGCCAGACGCGCGAGCAGATCCACCTCGTCCGGACGCACGTCCCGGCCGGCAAATGTTTGATAGGCGAGCGGCGGCGCCACGGCGACGGGGAGCGGGACGAGCCCGTCGGCGGACAGGCCCAGGCGGGCGGCCGCGGCATCCTTGACCGCGACGAGGGCCCGCAGGTGCGCGGCCGTGAAGTTCGCGGGGCCTTCGGCGCCGGTCATGCCTACGTCGGCCGCTGCGACGAACACACACAGGTTGGCAACGTCGACGATGCTCGCCTCCACCGAACCGCCGAGCGCCGGCACGTGCAGGCGGTCGAGGGGCCGCCCCGTGGGCAGCAGGCGTCCCGTCACGGCGCCGACGGTACCGGTGAAGTCGAGGACGATCTCCGCGCCGCTGCCGGGCACGCCGTCGATCACCGTCTCCCCCTCCACCGCCGGGGAGCCGTCGCGGACCGGCACGTGCGCGACGAAGACCTTGGCGGTGTTCGTGTTGTGGACCCGCACCGAGGTCACGGGCTCCGAGGCGCGGACAAAGCCTTCTTCGATGGCGTACACTCCCACGGCCGCCGACAGGTTGCCGCAGTTGATGTCGTAGTCCACGACCGGCTCGCGGATGCTGACCTGGCCGAACGTGTAATCTACGTCGGCGTCGGAGCGCGTAGGTGGGCCGATGATCGCGACCTTGCTGGTGAGGATGTCCGCGCCGCCGAGCCCGTCGATCTGGCGGGGATCGGGACTGCCGAAGAGCGCGAGGATGGTTTGGTCGCGGGCGGCCCGATCGGCGGGCAGGTCGGCCGCCGACAGAAACACGCCCTTACTCGTGCCGCCCCGCATCAGCACGCATCTGATGGCGGCCTGTTCCCGCACGGTCCGCACCCCCCTACGTCGTCACGATCTGCACGGTGCACGCCGCGCCTTCGATGCCCGCCGCCTTGCCGCCGCGGCAGTGCGCCAGGCCCACGCGGGCGCCCTCGACCTGCCGGCTGCCCGCCGCGCCGCGCAGCTGGCGGACGATCTCGACGACCTGCGCGACGCCGGTCGCGCCGAGCGGATGGCCCTTGCCGAGCAGGCCGCCGCTCGGATTGATCGGCAGGCGGCCGCCGATGTCGGCGTCGCCGCGCTCGAGCGCCGCGGGATAGGTCCCCGCGGCGTGGAGGCCCAGGCCCTCGACGCGTAATATTTCGGCGATGGAGAAGCAATCGTGGACCTCCGCGAGATCGATCTCCTCGGGTCCCAGACCGGCACGCTCGTAGGCGTCCCAGGCCGTCTGCCGGGTCAGCGGCTCGAACGCCATCGATCCCGGCTCGGCCTCGACGATGCCGGTTCGCAGCGCCGACGCGGCGAGACGCATCGCCCGCCCCGGCCCGGACCGGCACGCCACGCGGTCGCTGCACAATACCGCGGCGGCCGCGCCGTCGCTCACCGGCGAACAATCGTGCAGGCACAGCGGGTCCGCGATCGGGCGCGAGGCCAGCACCTCGTCGAGCGTGACCGGCGTCCGGATCTGGGCGAGCGGGTTGCGGGCGGCGTTCCGCTTGTTCTTCACCGAGACCATCGCGATCTGCCGGCGGGTCGTGCCGAACTCGGCCATGTGCCGCCGCGCGCGCATCGCGTAGATCGCCGGCATGGTGAGACCCACCGCGCCCTCGATGTCGTCCTCGTCGGGGGTGAGCGCGCCGCGAAACCTGGCCGTGAGGTGCTCGACACCGACGGCGAGCACGATGTCGTGCGCGCCGGCGAGGATGGCCAGCATCGCCTCCCGGATCGCGACGGCGCCGCTGCTGCACGCGTCCTCCACGTTCACCAGCGGGATGCCCGCAAGCCCCGCGCCGGCCAGGACGCGCTGCCCGGTCACCATGCCTTGGAAGACATGCCCGCAGTACGCCGCCTCGACGCGGCGGGGATCCAGGCCGGCGTCCGCGATCGCGTCGAGCACGGCGTCCACGCCCAGGTCCGCCGCGGTGCGATCCGGATGCTTGCCGAACTTCGTCATCCCGACGCCGGCGATCCACACGTCAGCCATCGCGCGCCTCCGCCGCCGGGTGGAACCGGTAGCCCAGCACCGGTCGGCCTTCCGCGTTCACGCCCACCGGTTCGACCCGCAGCTCCACCGGCATGCCGATGCGCACGTCACCGGGCGCAGCCGCCAGCTGCGCCAGGAGGCGCACGCCCTCCGGAAGATCGGCGTACGCGAGCACGTACGGCGTGGCGAACGCCGGCGTCGACTGGTGCACCGTCGTGTACGTGTAGAGCGTGCCGCGCGTGCTGAGCGGCACGGCCGTCATCGCCGAGGAGCGGCACCGGGCGCAGATCCGGCGCCGGGGAAAGAAATGCGCGCCGCATGCCTCGCAGCGGCTCCCGAGGAGCCGGGGCGTCCCGCCGGCGTCGACGTCGAAGAGTCCGGGACGAAGCGGGACCGCCGCCGTCGTGACCGCCACGTCAGTAGGCTCCCACGCTGCGGCCGCCGCAGACGTACAGCAGCTGTCCGGTCACGTACGACGCCTCGTCGCTCGCGAAGAACCCCACCGCGTTGGCGATGTCGGCGGGGGTCCCGATGCGGCCGGCGGGCACGGTCTTGAGCAGACGCTCCTGGACGTCGTCTTTGAGCGCGCGGAACAACGGGGTGTCGACCAGCGCCGGCGCGACCGCGTTGACCGTGATGCCGAACTTGCCGAGCTCCAACGCCAGCGTGCGGGTCACGCTGACCACGGCGCCCTTGCTCGCCGCGTAGTTGACCTGGCCCGGGTTGCCGAGCCAGGCCCGCGACGCGATGCTCACGATGCGGCCGCGGCGCTGCTCCATCATGAGCGGCACCGCCTCGCGGCACAGCAGGTAGCACGACTTGAGGTTCACGCGGAGCACTTCGTCCCAGTCCTCCTCGGACATCTTGGTGAGGTAGCGGTCGCGGGCGATCCCGGCGTTGTTGACGAGGATGTCGACGGTCCCGAAGGCCTCGCGCGCCGTCCGCACGACCTCCGCGGCGCCGGCCGCGCGGCTGATGTCCGCGGCCACCCCGACGGCCTGCGCGTCCGCGTCCTCGAGGCCGGCGACGACGCGCCGGACGCGGTCGGCGATCACGTCGTTGACCACCACCTTGGCGCCCCCGGCGGCCAGGTGGCGCGCGATCCCCTCGCCGATTCCCTGCCCGGCTCCGGTGACAACGGCCACTCGTCCCTGAACGCCCATCGTCGCTCCCCCTTCTATCGCCCGGCGAAATGCGGCTCGCGTTTTTCCACGAACGCCTGAATGCCCTCACGGCGGTCCCGGCTGCCGCGCAGCACCGCGTGCGCCGTGCGTTCGAACGCGAGTCCGGCCTCGAGGCTGACGTCGTGGCACACGTGCACCGCCGTCTTGATGGCGGCGATCGACAGCGGCGCCCGCGACGCAATGGTGCGCGCCAGCGCCCGGGCGCCTTCCAGCAGCCCGTCGCGCGGGACGAGCCGGTTGACGAGGCCGATGCGGTAGGCCTCGGCGGCGTCGATGTGCTCGCCCGTGAACATCAGTTCTTTGGCCCGGGCCGCGCCGATCGCGCGCGTCAGCCGCTGGGTGCCGCCGGCGCCGGGCATGCTGCCGACTTTGGCCTCCGGGAACCCGAACCGGGCCCCCTCCGCCGCCACCCGCAGGTCGCACGCCAACGCGAGCTCCAATCCGCCCCCCAGTACGTAGCCATGGAGGGCGGCGATCACCGGCAGCGGGAGCGCCTCGATCTGGCCGAACACCCGTCGCACACCTTCGGCGAGCAGATCGCGGCCGGCGCCGTCGTGCTGGTATTCCTGCGACCGCGCCTTCAGGTCGGCGCCGACGCAGAACGCCTTCTCACCCGCGGCGGCGAGGATCAGCGCCCGCACCTCGCCGCCGGTCGCAACGTCTGCCAGCACCTCACCGATCCGATCCAGCATCGCGGCCGTCAACGCGTTCAGCGCTTCGGGCCGGTTGAGCGTCAACACGCCGATCGTCTCCTGCCGGTCAAACAGCACGGCTTCGCCCACGTGTCTCCCTCCTCCGGCGCGGAGGTTCCGCGCCCTGACCGCGCACCGGGGCGGCGCGCCCGGGCACGACGCCCGCGGCCGCGGCCGCGGCGATCTCTCGAACCGAAAACCCTGCCTCCAGGAGCACCTCCACGGAGTGCTCGCCCGGGAGCGGCGCCGGCCGCGTGACGGCCGTCGGTGTCTCGCTGAGACGCAGCGGGCTGCCGATCACGGCCGTCCGTCCGAGCCGCGGGTGTTCGAACGACACCACCATATTGTTGTGGCGCACCTGCGGGTGGGCGACCACTTCCGGATAGGTGGCGATAGAGCCGCAGATGATGTCGGCGGCGTCCAGCGTGGATACCCACTCCGCCGAGCTCCGGGTCCGGAAGATCGGGATCAGCGCCTCACGCAGCGCGGCACGGTGGCGCACGCGCGCTTCGTTGGAGGCGAATCGGGCGTCCGCGGCGAGGTCCCGGCGGCCGAGCACCTCGCACAACGCGGCCCATCGTTCCGGGGTGTACGCGGCCACCATGATGAAGCCGTCGCGCGTCGGAAAGGCTTCGTTCGGCGCGGCGTACGCCGCGCCGCTGCCGGTGCGATCGGGCGGCTTCCCCGAGGCGAGGTACATCGCCAGCGGCACGGTCTGAAACGCGAGCAGCGCGTCGAGCAGCGCCACGTCCACCCGCTGCCCGCGCCCGGTGCGCTCGCGGGCGAACAGGGCGGCGAGCACGCCCTGCGCGGCGAGAAATCCCGCGGAGGTGTCCGCCGCCGGCACGCCGACCTTGACCGGGCCGCCGTCCGGTTCACCGGTCACGCTCATGAGGCCGCTCGCGCCCTGGACGATGCCGTCGACGCCGGGCCGGTGGCGCCAGGGCCCGTCCTGACCGAACGCGGAGATCGCGCAGTACACGAGCCGGGGATGATCCGCGGCCAGCGTCTCATAGCCGAGGCCGAGCCTCACCATCACACCGGGCCGGAAGCTCTCGACGAGCACGTCGGTATGCGCCGCGAGACGCGCGACGATATCGCGGCCGCCCGGCCGTTTGAGGTCGACGACGACGCTGCGCTTGTTGCGGTTCATCCCGATGAACGCCGCCGCGACATCCCCGACGAACGGCGGACCCAGCGCCCGGCCCCACTCGCCGCCGGGCGGTTCGACCTTCACGACCCGCGCGCCGAGGTCGCCGAGGTGCATCGTACAGATCGGCCCTGCCGCGCCCTGCGAGAGATCGAGGACGCGGATGCCGTCAAGCGCGCCCATCCCGCCCCCCTCTCCCGCCCGCGAGCAGGCCGACCGCGTAGTCGCCGAACCGCTCGGCGATCTCTTCTGCGCGAAGCCGCCCCTCAGGCCGGTACCAGCGGACGACCCAGTTGACGATCCCCAGGACCGCGAATCCCGCCAGCCGCACGTCGGTCGGCGCGAACTCGCCCGCCGCGATGCCGTCCGCGATGATGCGGCGGTAGCATCCCTCGTAGCGATCGCGCGTGACCTGATGCGCGGCGCGGAATTCGGGCGCGAGCCAGCGTCCTTCCTCGAGAAAGCACGCCACGTTGTCGTGGTCGCGCGCCAGCGTGAGAATGTGCAGCCGCACCGCCCGGCGGAGCCGTGCGGCGGCGGGTGACGGACTGGACGCGATGCGCTCGAGCGCCGGCAGGGAGTGCTCGAGCGCGTGCTGGAGGATCTCGAAGAGCAGCCGCTGCTTGCCGGTGATGTAGTGGTAGAGCGATCCCTTCTTGAGACCCACCGCGTCCGCGATGCTTTGAACCGTCGTGCGCTCGAAGCCCTGACGGCGGAACAGAGCCGCGGCCGCCTTGAGGATCGACGCGCGCATGCCCTCGGGACGGCGCCCGTCGTGCGCGCCCGCGGCGTGCGCCGCGTCCAGCTCCGCCAGCGTGGCCGCCCCGCGGCGCACGGCCGCACTCATGACGCGGCCGCGCCATCCCGGCGCCGCGCCGCGGCGAGTTTGCGCCCCGCGTCGAGCGCCGCGAGGTTGGCGGTCCGGGAGGCCTCCGGCACCCGGCGCGCCGCCGCGTCCGCGAGGAGCCCGGCCGGCACGACCCCGGTCAACTCGCACAGGAGGCCCAGCATCACCATGTTGGCGCCGCGCGTGGATCCTCCGATCGCCCGCGCCGTCTCGAGGATCGGCAGCGCGTAGGGAGCGGCCGCCTCGCGCGCCTCGCCCTCCGCGCCCGCGACACATCCCGCGTCCACGATCGCCACGCCTTCCGGCGCAAGCGCGTGCCGCGACCGTTCCCACGCTTCCCGTGTGAGCACCGCCAGCACGTCGAGCCGCCGGGGAACCGGGAAGGCCACGCGCTCATCGCTGATGATCAGGTCGGACCGGCTCGCGCCACCCCGCGACTCCGGTCCGTGCGCCTGCGTGCAGACGACGCGGCGGCCCGCGGCGACCGCGGCCTCGGCCAGGATCAACCCGGCGAGGGCAATCCCATGGCCACCCGCGCCGCCGAGGCGGATCGCGAGCCTCATCGGCTCTTCCCTCCGGCGGCGAGCGCGCGGACGCGCGCGCAGAATTCGGGCCGCTCGATCTCGACCAGCACGCCGGTATCGAGGGGGACCGCGGCCGGGGCCGCGTCGCTCTCGTGCAGGAGCGTGGACGCGCCGGACGCGAGCGGAGCATCGATCGCCGCGGCCGCGCGCTTCTGGCCGTAGAGCATCGCGGTGGGGCTGCCGAGCCCGTTGTACCGGCCGTAGAACTCCGGGCAGTCGCTGATCACCTCGATGAACGCGAAACCCGGGTGGCGCAGCCCGCGGAGGAACAGGTCTTCCAGCACCGCCGGCTCGTACGCGAGCCCCCGGCCCACGAACGTCGCGCCGGCGGCGGCGATCAGGCGGCACGCGTCGAACGGCGCCTCGACGTTGCCGTACGGCGACGTGGTCGTGGTCGCGCCGCCCGGCGTCGTCGGCGCCAGCTGCCCGCCGGTCATCCCGTACACCTCGTTGTTGAAGAGGACGCAGGTCAGATCGATGTTCCGGCGCGCGGCGTGGATGAGGTGGTTGCCGCCGATCGCGAGCCCGTCGCCGTCGCCGGTGAGGACGATCACGTGAAGATCGGGGCGCGCCAGTTTCAGGCCCGTGGCAAAGGCCGGCGCGCGGCCGTGGGTCGTGTGCAGGGTGCAGAAATCCAGGCTGCCCACGAGGCGGCTGCTGCATCCGATGCCGGCCACGACCGCGACCGAATCCTGCGCCACGTCGAGGCGGTCGATCGCGCGGAGCAGCGCCCCGGCCACGATCCCGTGGCTGCAGCCGGGACAGAGAATGTGCGGCATCAGCGCCGGACGCAGGAAGCGGCGGATGTCGCCCATCACACGCGCGCCCCGGCCGGACACAACGCTTCGACGCAGGCCAGGATCTGCTCCGGCTCGATCAGCTCGCCGTCGGCGCGGTGGCACGGCACCACCGGGACCCGGCCGCCGGCGGCCCGCTCCACCTCCCGCGTGATCTGGCCGAGATTCATCTCGGCCACCACGAGCGCCTTGACGGACGCCGCGGTGCGCCGCACGCTCTCGTCGGGAAACGGCCACAGCACGATCGGGCGCAGCAACCCCGCGCGGATGCCGCGCCGCCGCGCCTCGCCGACGGCCTCCTCCGCCGCGCGGGCGGCGCTGCCGCAGGCGACGATCGCCACCTCGGCGTCGTCGAGCTGCAGGGTGCGGACCGGCGCGACCACGCTCTGGTATGATGCGATCTTGTCGAGCCGGCGGCGCTGGTGCGCCGCGGCGGTGCGGGGATCCTGCGTGGGATAGCCGCGATCGTCGTGCGCAAGACCGGTGACGTGGAACCGGTAGCCGCTCCCGAAGTCCGCGATCGGCGCGATGCCGTCCGCGTCCGCCTCGTACGGCCGGTATCGCGCCGGCGGCACCGCCGGACGGCGGCGGCCCGGCACGCCGCCGTCCGGCACCGCGGGCAGCACCGCCTCCTCGCGCATGTGCGCGAGCATCTCGTCGTAGAGCACGATCACCGGCGTGCGGAACCGCTCCGCGAGCGCAAAGGCCGCGACGGTCAGCTCGTACACCTCGGCCACCGAGCCCGGCGTCAGGACGAGGCTCGGCACGTCGCCGTGGGTGCCCCAGCGGACCTGCATCATGTCGCCCTGCGACGGCGACGTCGGGAGGCCGGTGCTCGGCCCGCCGCGCATGACGTTCACGATCACGCACGGCACCTCGGCCATCGCGGCGAAGCCGATGTGCTCCTGCATGAGCGAGAATCCCGGCCCGCTTGTCGCGGTCATGGCCCGCAGTCCGCCGAGGGACGCGCCGATCACGGCGGCGAGCGACGCGATCTCGTCTTCCATCTGCACGAACACACCGCCGGCGGCGGGAAGCCGCCGGGCCATCCCTTCGGCGATCTCCGACGACGGCGTGATCGGATACCCGGCGTAGAAGCGGCAGCCGGCCGCGATCGCCCCGGCCGCGCACGCCGCGTTGCCCTGCAGGAGCTGCGGAGTCTGGTTCACGGCGTCCCTCCCGCGGAGGCCGCGGCCGGGCGGCGGCGCACAGTGACCGCGAAGTCGGGACAGAGATACTCGCACAGCCGGCACCCGGTGCAGGCGGCGGGGTCGGCAACCTCGGCGATCGCGCGGGCGTTCAGCCGGAGGCAGTGCTCGGGACACACCCGCACGCAGATGTCGCACCCCTTGCACCACGCGGCGGCGATCTCGACCTCCGCGGCGGGCGACCACGACGTTGACGCGGCCGGCAACGATGACATCGAAGCCGGTGCGGCCGGCCGCGCCGGCGCGAGCGCGAGACCCTCGCGGAACGCACGCACGTTCATCTCCGCCGTCCGCGCCGGCACGTGGCGAACGATCGTCTCCTCCCACGCATCGCGCGGGAGCTCGAGATGGACGGCGAGCACGCCGAGCAGCACCGTGTTCGTCAGGCTGGCGGAGCCCGCGCCGCGGGCCACGGCTAGGGCATCGACCGTGTGCACGGGTCCGCGGTGATCCGCGAGGACCGCGCGGTCGAACGCGGGGTAGGCGCGCGCCCAGCGGCGGTGGTCGAGGTGGGCCGCGGGGGGGACGATCTGCGCCGTACCGGAGATGAACACGCCGTCGGGGCGCAGATAGGACCGCCACCGGAGCCCTTCCGCCCACTCGAGCGCCACCAGCGCGTCGGCTTCGCCGACGCCGATGAGCGGGCTGTGCACCGCCGCGCCGTAGCGGACGTGACTGAACACGATCCCGCCCCGCTTGGACATGCCGTGGACCTCGCTCTTCTTCACGTCGAAGCCCGCGGCGAGGGCCACATCGGCCAGGATGTTGCCGGCGAGCACGACCCCCTGACCGCCGACGCCGACGATGAGGACGCTGCGTGTGCTAGGCATCGGGGGACGCTCCGTCGCGGCCGCGTGGGGCCGGTTCGCGCGGACTCATCACGATGGCGCCGGTGGGACACAGCTGCGGGCAGATCGCGCATCCGGAACACAACGCCGGATCGATCGAGACCTTGAATCGCCCCTCGTAGGACTCATCGGTCCAGAGGAGCGCCGGGCACCCCATCGCCATGCACGCCTGGCAGGCGTTGCAGGCCTCCCCGGCCACCGTGAACGGCGGCCGGCGGATCTTCACGGGCGCTTCGACACACGGACGGTTGGTGATGACAACCGACACCCCGGGATGCGCGACGGCCGCCTCGAGCGCGCGATGGGTGGCGCCGATATCGTACGGGTCCACCACCCGGATCCACTGCACGCCCAAGGACCGGCACAGGGCCACCAGATCGGTGCGCGCCGCCGCGTCGCCCCGGATCGTCCGGCCGGTCGCCGGGTGCGGCTGCCCGCCCGTCATCGCGGTCGTGCCGTTGTCGAGGATCAGGACGGTGATCGGCGTGCGGTTGTAGACCGCGTCCAGCAGGGCGGACATGCCGGAATGCAGGAACGTCGAGTCGCCGAGCGCGGCCACCACCGGGCCGCCCCGCGCGCCGGACCGCGCAAGGCCGATCGCCATCCCGATGCTCGAGCCCATCGCGAGCGTCGTGTCGATCGCCGCGAGCGGCGGCAGCGCCGCCAGTGTGTAGCAGCCGATGTCCCCTGCGACGACGGCCCCGAGTTGCCGCAGCGCCATGAACGGGACCGTGTGCGGACACCCGGGGCAGAGGACCGGAGGCCGGGGAGTGGCGCGGACCACCGGCACGGGAGACGGTGCGGCCGCGTCCAGCACCCCCGCGCGCGCGAAGCCTTCGCGAACCAGGTCGGGCGTCAGCTCGCCGGTCCGCGGGAAATATGCCTTGCCCTCCACCCGCAGCCCGGCCGCCCGCAGGGCGTCTTCGACGATCGGCTCGAGTTCCTCGACGACGAAGAGCCGGTCGACCGCGGCGGCAAAATCCCGAATGCGCCGGAGCGGAAGCGGAAACGAAAAGCCGAGCCGCAGCACGCTCGCCTCTGGCAGCGCGTCGCGCACGTACTGCGCGGCGATGCCGCCCGTGACGACGCCGACGCGGGGATCGCGCAGCTCGACGGCGTTGAGGGGCGAGATATTCGCCTCCTCCTCAAGCCGGGCCAGCCGCTCGAGCAGGATGGGATGGCGCGCCCGCGCGTGCGCCGGGAGCAGGACGTACTTGGCCGGGTCCCGGCGGAAGCCGGGCCTGGCCGGCGTCCGCCGCCCGCCGATCTCGACGACGCCGCTCCCGTGGCTGATGCGGGTGGTCGTCCGCAGCATGACCGGAGTGTCGTAGGCTTCGCTGAGCTCGAACGCCGCGGCGGTGAAGGCCTTGGCGTCCGCGGAATCCGCCGGCTCCAGGAGCGGAATGCCCGCGAACCGGGCGTAGAGACGGTTGTCCTGCTCGTTCTGAGAACTGTGCATGCCGGGATCGTCGGCGGAGACGACGACCAGACCGGCCCCCACGCCGGTGTAGGCCGCGGCGAGCAGCGTGTCCGCGGCCACGTTGAGGCCGACGTGCTTCATCGCGGCCAGCGCGCGGGCTCCGCCGAGGGACGCGCCGAGCGCCACGTCGAGGGCGACCTTCTCGTTGGACGACCACTCGACGTAGACCCCGTCGCACCGCGCCAGCGCTTCCAGGATCTCGGTGCTGGGCGTACCGGGATACCCGGCCGCCACCGTCACGCCGGCCTCGTAGGCGCCCTGCGCCACGGCTTGGTTGCCGAGGAGCACACGCCGGGCCGGCGCGGTCCCGGGATGCGCGTCGCGCACCGCCGCGTCCATCACGACGCGCGCGACGCCACGAGCGCGAAGATCTCTTCGTCGCGCAGGACGTGCGTGCTCGCCTTGGCGCAGTCGAGCACGCGGCGCACCAGCTCCGGGTGCGGCGCGATGCGGTGCTGCTCGAACCAGTGCATCACGTTGGCCTGGCCGCTCATGGGCCCGACGGTGAGCCGCTGCTCGCGGCCGATGTCCTCGGCCGGCACGCTGCTGTACACCCGGTCGGCGAGCCAGCGGTCGTCCCGGTGCAGGGCCTTGAGGATCGCCGCCGCGTGCACCCCGCTGCTCGTCTCGAACGCGTCCTTGCCGACGATGGGACAGTTGGGAAGCACGGGCAGCGCCACGGCGTCGGCGACGGCCCGGCAGTACTCGGGGAGCGCATGGAGATCGACCTCGGCCCAGCCCATCCAGTCGAGCAGCCGGAGATTCACGAGCAGCTGCTCCATGCTGGTGTTGCCGACGCGCTCGCCGATCCCCAACGCGCAGGCGTGCAGCCGGTCCGCCCCGGCCTCGGCCGCGACGAGGGCGTTGATCACGTCGAGCCCGCGGTCGCGGTGGCCGTGCCAATCGATGGCGACCTCGTCGCCGACCACGCGGCGCACGAACCGGACGAGCCGCCAGGCCCCCCACGGCATGGCGTGTCCGACCGTGTCGGCCACGCAGATCCGCGCGGCCCCGGCCGCCACCGCGGCCGTATAGAGACGCCGCAGGTCGTCGGGGCGGGCGCGGGTGGTGTCCTCGGTGACGAACATCACGTCGAGCCCCAGCCGCCGCGCGTGGGAGACCGCGGTCTCGGCCGTGCGGACGAGAAACTCGATGTCCCAGCCCTCGACGTACTGGCGAATCGGACTGCTCCCGAGGAAGATCGCGGCTTCGATCGCGACCCCGCTCCGCTGCTGGGCCTCCGCGATCGGGACGATGTCGGCCTCGGTGGTCCGGCCGGCGCAGTTCGCGCGGAGCCGCAGCCGGTGCGCGCGGATTTCGCGCGCCAGGGCGACGACGTCTTCCAGCGCCTGCCGGCCGGCGCCCGGGTACCCGAGATTCACGCTGGAGATCCCGAGATCGTCCATGAGATGCAGGATCCGGCGCTTCTGCTCCGGCGACGGCTGCCGGACCGAGGGGCTCTGCAGCCCGTCGCGCAGCGTCTCGTCGTTGATCTCGAGGAGGCCCCGCGGCCGGCGCGGACGCTGGCCCACGGTGTTCCAGTCGTAGATCAGGTCCACCGATTTGATCATGGCCCTCCCCTCCCGGAACGCCGGTCGATGACCCGGAGCGCCTTGCCCTCGCTTCGCGGAATCTCACCCGGCGGCAGCACGGCGACGACGGCGGAGAGTCCGAGGCTCGCCCGCAGGGCGCTTTCCGCGCGCCGCGCGAGGGCCTGACTCTCTCCGGGCGCCGCGCAGCGGCTTTCCACCTGGACCCGCAGCACGTCGAGCGCCCGCGGCCGGTCGATGACGATCTGATAGTGCGGCGTGAGATCCGGAATGCGCAGCAGCACCGATTCGATGTCCGACGGGAACAGGTTGACTCCGCGGACGATCAACATGTCGTCGATCCGGCCGCCGACGCGGGCCATGCGGACGAGCGTGCGGCCGCACGCGCAGGGCCGCGGATCGAGCGAGGTGACGTCGCCGGTCCGGTACCGAAGCAGCGGCGCCGCCTCCTTGGTCAGCGTGGTGAGCACCAGCTCTCCGGACATGCCCGGCGGCAGCGGCGCGCCGGTGGCCGGATCGATCACCTCGGGGAAGAAGTGGTCCTCCTGCACGTGCAGCCCGTTCCTCGCCTCGCACTCCGCCGCGACTCCCGGCCCGATCACCTCGCTGAGTCCGTAGATGTCGGACGCGCGGATCCCGAGGCGGCGCTCGATCTCCGCGCGCGCCGCTTCGGACCAGGGCTCCGCGCCGAACGCGCCGCACCGCAGCGCGGGGGGCGGCCCGCCCGACGCGTCGATCGCCTCGGCGATGTGCAGGGCGTACGACGGCGTGCAGCACAGCACCGTGACCCTGAACTCGCGCAGGAGGCGCACCTGACGCGCGGTGTTGCCGGACGAAGCCGGCAGCACCGCCGCCCCGAGGTGCTGCGCGCCGTAGTGAAAGCCGAGCCCGCCGGTAAACAATCCGTAGCCGAACGCGTTCTGGATGACGTCGCCGCGCCCCACGCCGCCGCCGGCGAGGCAGCGCGCCATCGTCTCGCCCCACGTCTCCCAATCGCGGCGCGTGTACGCGGCCGCCGTCGGCGTCCCCGTCGTGCCCGACGAGCAATGGAACTCCGCGACCTGCTCGCGCGGGCACGCGAGCAGGCCGAACGGATACGAGCGCCGGAGATCGTCCTTCGTGGTGAACGGGATGCGGGTGAGGTCGTCGACGCCGCGGATCTCCGCCGCCCGGACGCCCGCCGCCTCGAGGCGCGCGCGGTAGAACGGCACCGCCTCGGCGACGCGCGCGACGGTCGCGCGCAGCCGCTCGCCCTGCCCCACGCGGAGCGCCGCGCGATCGACGGTCTCCGCGCCGGGGTTCCAGATCATGCCCGGTCCCGGGCGCCGCCCGCGCGCCGGCGGAGCAGCGGGCCGATCCCTCCGGCCCGCAGGACGTCCAGCATCGGCGGTGCGAGCGGCCGGCCGCGCACGACGGCACCGGTGGCGAGGTTGCGGACGATTCCCGCCTCGAGATCGATCTCGAGGCCGTCGCCGTCGGCGACGGCTGCCGCGGCATCCGCGCACGGCAGCGCCGGCAGCCCGATGGCGACGGCGTTCCGTAGAAAGAGGCGGGCGAACGACGCTGCGACGACGCACCCGACCCCGAGCGCCTTGAGCCCTTCCGGCGCCGTCTCACGGCTGCTGCCGCAGCCGAAGTTCCGTCCGGCCACGACCACGTCCCCGGGGCGCACCTCCGCGGCGAAGCGCGGATTGACCGCTTCCAGGGTGTGCGCCGCGCGGACGGCGGGCGGGGCGACCGCGTAGGCGCCGGGAGAGAGCGCGTCGGTGCTGATATCGTCGCCGAAGCGCCACGCCCGGCCGGCAATGCGCAGGCCCGGCGCGCCGGTGTTCATCGCCGCTCCGGCAAGGGGGAGAGCATGCGGCGGGGATCCGTGATCCGGCCGCGGACGGCGCTCGCGGCCACCGTCGCGGGCGACGCCAGGAAGATCTCCGCCTGCGGACTGCCCATCCGCCCGGAGAAGTTGCGGTTGTGCGTCCCGATGCAGCGCTCGCCGGCCGCCAGCACCCCGCCGTGCCCGCCGAAGCACGGCCCGCAGCCGGCCGGCATCAGCAGCGCGCCGGCGTCGACGAGGGTCTCGAGCAGCCCCTCCGACATCGCGTCTCGCTCGATCTGCGAGGACGCGGGGGCCACCAAGAGGCGCGTGCGCGGATGGACGCGGTGGCCCGCGAGGATCCGGGCCGCGACACGCAGATCCTCGAGGCGGCCGTTCGTGCACGAACCGATGAACGCTTGATGGATCGTCACGCCTTCGACCGCCTGGACGGGCTTCACGTGGTCGACGGCGTGCGGCAGTGCGACCCGCGGGCCCAGAGGCTCCAGGTCGAGGCGCACCGCGCGCGCGTACCGCGCGTCCGCATCGGGGCCGAACGCGTCCACGCCGATGTCGCGCCGGCGAAAGTGCCGGACGGTCGCCCCATCCGCCGGAAACAGGCCGAACTTCGCGCCGAGCTCGACGGCCATGTTGGCGATCGTCAGACGGCCGGCGATGTCGACGTCGCCGGCCGCCGGCCCGCCGAATTCCAGCGCCTGGTACTGGGCGCCGTCGGTGCCGATCTGCCCGGCGAGCTCCAACACCACGTCCTTCCACATCACGCCCGCGGCCAGCCGGCCGGCCAGGTCGACGCGAATCGTCGACGGAACCTGAAACCACAACTCCCCGGTGGCCAGGACGTACGCCATCTCGGAGGTCCCGATGCCGGTGCCACCGATCCCGAGGGCGCCGGCGGTCGTCGTATGCGAGTCGGTGCCGAGAAGCAGCTGCCCGGGCTGCGCCAGGCCCCCCTCGGCGACGAGCTGATGGCAGATGCCGTTCCCGGCGTCGAAGAAATGCAGAATCTCAAACTCGCGGACGAACTCGCGGATGCGGCGGTGCACCTCGGCCGCAGCCACCGACGGCGCGGGCACCAGGTGATCCAGCACGACAATCACGCGGGCGCTGTCCCACACCGACGAAAAACCCGACTGCCGGAGCATCTCGAAGACCGGAACCGCAAAGATGTCGTGGAGGAGGGCCATATCGACACGGCCCGTGACGAACTGGCCGGGGACCACCGCGGTCTGGCCGGAGGCGCGGGCGAGGATTTTCTCCGCCATGGTCATTCCCATCGGGGCCCCCCCGATCGCGTTGGGTGCACGAATCACGCGGGACCCGACCAACCGGTCGGTTGATCCTCACTATGGAAGCCGCGGCCGGGAAAGACAATGAAGCGTCCGGCTCAATTGAGATGATGCAAACGCAGGGGTTCGGTGGCGGGGCGGCCGCGAGGAGGGGCGGCGGTATTCAGCCGGTGATGTGCATCCGGTATCCGCCGCGGAATTCGCGGTGCTCCGCGAAGCGCGTGATGCTGAACGCCTCGAGGTCGACGTGCGAGCAGCGGCCGGTCGTGACGTATTCCGCGATGGCTTCGCCCGTGGCCGGGCAGAGCTTGAACGAGTTGCCGCTGCCGCCCACGACCTGCAGGTAGCCGCGGACCCCGGGCACCGGCCCGAAGATGAGGTGGAAGTCCGGGCTGATGCCGTCCGGTCCGGACCACGAGCGGACGCGGGACATCCGCTCCGCCCACGGGCAGCGGCGGACGAGATTATCGTGGATCTCCGCCTCGAACATCATGGACGGCCGAGGCGGGTCGGCGTCCAGATCGGGCGCCTCTGTCTCCAACTCGGTGTTCTCGGCCGAACCCCCGCCGGCGAGCATGAGGCCCATCGCGTCCGGCCGGCAATATGTCATGGTGGTGACGTCGATCCACGTGGGACTGGTCCGCGTCCACCCGCCGTACTGCGGGTTGAACGCGACCATCTGGAGCAGGCCCGGCCTGACGGGCAGTGTCACTCCGACCATCCGGGCGATCCGCGGCGCCCACGCGCCCGCGCAATTGACTACGAGCGGCGTGCGAATCGAGCCGTGGTCGGTTGCGACTGCGGAGACCGCGCCGTTGCTGATGATGTCGAGCACCGCGACCCCCGAATAGATCGCCGCGCCGAGTTCCCGCGCCTTGTTCGCAAACGCCGTGGCGGTCGCGTAGGGATCGGCGTACCCGGCCTCCCCCTCGTAGGCGGCGAGCGCCAGGCCGTCGCGGGCGAACCCGGGGATCCAGCGGTGGACCTCGTCGGGACCGATCAGCTCGGCGTCCACGCCGGCGTGCCGCTGCATCTCCACGACCCGCCGCATGTTCGCCGCGTCGGCGGCGCCGACGACCGCGACGAACCCGTTGCACACGTAGTCGACCGGCGATCCCAGTTCATCCGCGAGCCGCGGCCACAGCTGGGCCGCCCGGTGCGCCAGCCGGACCATCGACGGGTTGGAGTAGTGGCAGCGAATGATGCCCCCCGACGCCCCGGATGACCCCGCCCCGATGGTGCGCCGTTCCAACAGCGCGACCTGCCTGCCGGCCTTGGCAAGGTGATACGCGACGCTCGCGCCGTGGACGCCTCCCCCGATAACGACGGCCTCGGCCTCCTGCATCACGCTTAGGCCACCCGCCGCACGTCGGACGCCTGCAAACCTTCCAGGCCCTCGAAGATGGTGAACTCCACCGTTTCGCCTTCACGGAGGAACGACGGACCGGGGGCTGCGACCGCCGTGTAGTGCACGAAAATCTTGCTGCCGTCCGGACCGCCGATAAACCCGAACCCGCCGTTGACGTTGAACCATTTGACCCGGCCCTGCACCCGCTCGCCCGACACCGCCATGCTCCTCCCCCCATCCGGCCCGCGCATCTGTCGCATCGGCGCGGCCGCCGCTACGCGTGCTTCCAAACCGGCGTGCGCTTCCCGAGAAACGCCGCGATGCCTTCGGCCGCGTCCGCGGTCGCGACCAGCTCCGACGTGTACAGCTTCGTCGCGTCCCGCAGCGCGCGCCGCAGGGCGTCGCGGCCGTCCGCGACCACCGCGCGCTTGGCGAGGCGCACCGCGGCCCCGCTGTGGGCCAGGAGCCTCGCTTCCAGCTCGCGGGTCGCTCGGTCCAGCTCCCCCGCCGGCACCACGCGCGCCACCAGTCCCATCGCGTGCGCCTCCGCCGCGGAGATCGGCGCGCCGGTCAGCACGAGCGCCAGCGCCCGCGCGTCGCCGACGAGGCGCGGCAGCAGCGCCGCGGCCACGGGCGGGAACGCGGCCAGCGTGATCTCCGGCAGACCGAACCGGACGCCGTCCGCCGCCACCACGAGATCGCACAACAGCGCAAGCTCCCACCCTCCCCCGAGCGCGGGACCCTGCACCGAGGCGATGACGGCCTGGGGCAGCGCCAGCATCTCCACGGCCAGCGCCTCGAACGCCTCGAGCATCGGGCGCGCGCGCTCGGGCGCGTGTGCCGCGACGTCCACGCCGGCGCAGAAGGCCCGCGTGCCGGTCGACGTGATCGTGACGGCGGCGACCTCGGGGGTCCGGGCGAGCCGCGCGCAGGCGGACGTCAGGCCGAGCAGCATCGGCAGCGTGAGAATCCCGAGCGGAGGCCGGTCGATCACGATCCGGGCCGCCCGGCCGTCGATGTTCAGCGCGATGCGGCCGTCGGTCTCGTCCATGGGGCGCGTGTCTCCGCGGAGGAGGCGTAGCCATCGAGGAAGATCCGGGTCATGCCGTCGGCGAGCGTATCGGCGTTGCCGTCCGCTTCCGGCCGGTACCACATATGGATCCAGTTGAGCATCCCGAACAGCGCCATGGTCGCAAGGCGCGGCGGCACCGAAGCCACGGCCACCTCGGACACCACGTTGCGGCAGATCGTATAGTAGCGATGGCGCAGCGCGTAGATCTGCGCGGCCTGGGCGCCCTCGAGCGCATCGAGCTCGCGGGTCAACACCTTCATCTCGTTCATGTGCCGCAGGAAGTGCTCGAAGTGATTGCGGATCACCACGCGGACGCGGCCCCGGGGCTCCGAGGTCGCGGCCAGCTTCTCGGTCAGGGAGTCCAGGACCATCGTGAAGCTGCGCTCGCAGATGCGGTACAGCAGCTCGTCTTTGCCGCGCACGTAATAATACAGGCCGGCGACGCTGATGCCGGCGGCGCGGGCGACATCGCGGATCGTCGTCCGTTCGTACCCCTGCGACGCGAACAGCGACGCGGCGGTCTCGAGGATCGTCTCTCGTCGGGCATCGTATGCCATCGCAGCCTCGTTCGAGCGCTCGATCACCTAGACACCAGCGTATCGGCCGCGGAGGCGGCCGCCAATGGAGAATCCGGCTCATTTGCATGAAGCAAATGCCGCACTTGCCGGCCGGCGCGGCGAGACACGAGCGCGCCCGCGGCGGGGCCGCGGGCGCGCGTAGTGCCGTGGTAGGGACGGGAAGCGTTCTTACATCGCGACGATGAAGCCCGCCATGTAGCCCTCTTTGCCGGGTCCGGCGTAGCCCTGCTCCATCGCCCAGCCGTGGCCGCCGGCGTCGCAGGTCAGCGCGCAGTACCACCGGTAGGTGCCCTTCTGCGCGATCGTGAAGGTCGCGGTCGTCGTGACCGGCTCCACGTCGCTGCCGACCTCTTTGCCGCCCTTGATCTGGATGTTGAGCTTCGCCTTGGGGGCCGTGAGCGTGTGCGCGCCCTCGTCGTAGTTGATGAAATCGACCGTCACCGGAACGCCCGCCTTCACGACGAAGTTCGGCGGGACAAACGCGTCATGCCCTTTGCCGTCCGGGCCGAGAATGCCGGTCTTGCCGCGGAAGACGTAGACCGTAACCTTTTGCGTTTGCGCGGCGGCCATCCGCGCAAACGGTCCTGCCATCAACGCCGCGCCGGCCAGGCCGCTCGCAGCGACCGCCAGAGCCTCACGCCGGCTCACATTCTTCGCCATCGATATCCCCTCCCTACCGGGTTTGGTGCGTATCTTGGTACTGGGCTGAGTCTACCGGCAGAGGCCCGCCACGCCCATCGGACGCCGGTCGGATTCGGTATAGGGCGGAGGTACGAGCGGCGTTTTTTACTTGAGCGTCTGCAGATACGCGACCAGCGCCTTGAGGTCGTCGTTCGATATCTTGTCGAACGCCGGCATGTTCGTCTTCGGGTTGACCTTCTCGGGGCTGCGGATCTGCGCGGCGAGCCGGTCGGCCGAGAGGCGGCTCCCGGCGTGCGTCAGTTCGGGACCGACGGTGTTGCCCTGCCCGGCGACGACGTGGCAGCTGTCGCAGTGGTTCTCGACGAACACCTCGTGCCCGCGACCGACGAGCGCCTGCGGCGACCCGGCCGGCGCCAGCCGGGTCCCGGGCGGCACCTGCACCGCGCCGAAGAGCGTCAACCCTCCGACCAGCACCACGGTGCCGGCGGCCACCGCCATCGCGAACGGCCGCCTGGCCGGGCGGCGCTCGGGACGCCGGTCGAGCAGGGGGACGAGAAAGAGCAGCAGGGTCGCCGCGAGCGGCAGCACCACCACCCCGACCGGCTCCCACAACGGCCCCTCGAAGTACTTGAGCAGCTGGAAGAAGAACAGGAAGTACCACTCCGGCCGCGGCACGTACGTGGTCGACGCCGGATCGGCCCGGACCTCCGTCGGCACCCCCTTCCACGCCGTCAGCGCGAACAAGACCAACAAAATGAGCAGCGAGACGCCCAGGTCTTCCGCCAGCTGCTCGGGGTAGAACCGCTTGTTCTTCGCGACCGTCGCCTCGTTGCCCGGGGCGGGCGCGATGCCGTGCCGGTAGACGAGGTACAGGTGAAAGATCACCACCGGCACGAGCAGCGCCGGCAGCAACAGCACGTGGATCGCGTAGAAGCGGGCCAGGGTCACGGGCCCCACGCCGGCCTCGCCGCGGACCAGTTGGAGCAGCCAGCCGCCGATGACCGGCACCGTGCCGACGATCTTCGTGCCGACGACGGTGGCCCAGTACGACCGCTGCGTCCACGGCAGCAGGTAGCCGGTGAACGCAAAGCCCATCACAATCAAGAGCAGCACGACGCCGGCCATCCATGTGACTTCACGCGGCGCCTTGTACGATCCCCACACGAACGTCCGGAGCATGTGCAGCCCGACGAGGATCACGAGCGCGCTCGAGCCCCAATGGTGCAGGCCGCGCAAGGCCGGACCGAAGACCACCTGCGACATGATGAACGTGATGCTGTCGTAGGCGTGCTCGGGGGCGGGCGAGTAGTTCATCGCCAGGATGATCCCGGTCACGACCTGCACGACGAGCAGAAAGAGCGTGGCGCTGCCGAGCGTGTGGGGCAGCCCGGTCTCGTCGGGGACGCTGCGGTTCAAGAACCCGCCGAACAGCCCTCCGGGAATCCGGGCATCGAGCCAGGCGGCCGGTCCGCCCCGCGGGGCGCCTGCGGGTGCGCTCACGCGCCACCCCGCACGAGCGCGCCCATGTAGAGCGTCCCGTTTTCGACCTTGGTCTCGTAGTGATCGAGCGGCCGCGGCGGCGGTCCGCCCAGCACTTTGCCGGTCGCGTCGAACTGGCCGCCGTGGCACGGGCAGATGAACTTGTGTTCGGACGCCTCCCAGTGATACGGGCAGCCGAGGTGGGTGCAGTGGTTGTCAAACACCAGGTACTTGCCTTGGGCGTCGCGCTCGATCCAAACCTGCATCTCGGCCGTCGCGTTCACCCATCCCTCGTTGGCCGGGTGCATGTGATGCGCGAGCGTCGGCTCCGGCCCGAACGTGGTGACCGGTCCGATCGCCACCCACTCCGCCTTCTCGACCGGCTTGAAGGCCGGCGACAGGAACGCCCCGATGACAGGTATCCCGACCAGCGCGCCGAGCACGGCGCTCAACGTCCAGAACATGCGGCTGAAAAACGTGCGGCGGTCTACCGCCGGCGCCTGCGCGCGCTGTCCGCCCATCTCCCCTCCCGCTCCTGGGCCCGTGTACCCGCGACGTGCCGGTCCCTCTATTTCCCGGACTTCCACTACGGTGTTCGGACGGCGGTCCCTTTTTGGACCAACGTGTCGAGAATACGGAGCGGGCAACAAAATATCGTCAGACCCTGGGCTGATCCTCGGGTCGGGTCACAATCTGACCCGGCGTCCCGGACGGATCTCGGCCGGGCCGGAGTACCGCGCCGAGCCTGTGCTACGCCGCCCGGAGCGTAGCCCTGTCGGCCTCCAGCAGCCGGCGGCGGGTCGCGGCCGCCAACGAGACGGCGTCCGCGAGATCTTCCGCGATCTTCGAAATGTCGGTCCGAACGGTGTTCGGCGTCGCCGACAGGCGCTCGGCCTCGCGCACCTGGCTCAGCGCGTTGCGCAGCTGGCGCTCCACCTCGATCAGGGCCCAGTAGCTTTCATGCTCCTGCGCCATGAACCACCTCCGGGTATCGCCCTTGCCCGCACCACTATCATGACCGGCGGCGCCGAGGCCGGGGATCGGACCTGCGCCTGATTCGGGGTCCGGCGGCCATCGGCGTCGAAGCGGAAGTCCGGCATGCGGATCACGTTCCTCGGCGCGGTACGCACCGTCACCGGCTCGATGCATCTCGTCGAGACGGGCTTGAATGACATTGTTGCCGGCCGCGGGTCGGCCGGCGGAAGCCGCCTCCTGCTCGACTGCGGGCTGTTCCAGGGCCACCGCGAGGAGGCGGCCCGCATCAACGGCACCCTGCCCTTCGACGCGTCGAGCCTCGAGGCGGCCGTGCTCTCGCACGCCCACCTGGACCACTGCGGCAACCTGCCCACGCTGGTCCGGAGCGGCTTCCGGGGCCCGATCTACTGCACCCCCGCGACGCGCGACCTGGCGGCCCTCGTGCTGCACGACAGCGCCAAGGTGCAGCACCAGGACGCCCGCCACGTCAACAAGATCCGCGCGCGCACGGGACTGCCGCCCGTGACGCCGCTTTATACCGCGAGCGAGGTAGACCGCACGATCGGCCGGTTCCGGACCGTCCCGTACCATGAGCCGTTCCGGCTCGGTCCGGCGCGGGTCACCTTCTACGACGCGGGACACATCCTCGGCTCCGCCGTCACGACGGTCGAGGCCGATGGACGGACGCTCGGGTTTACCGGCGATCTGGGACGGCCCGGCGAGGCCATCCTGCGCGATCCGGAGACCCCGCCCGGCCTCGACGTGCTCGTGATGGAGTCGACGTACGGCGACCGGGCGCACAAACCGCTCGACGGGGCGGATGAGCGCCTCGGGGTGATTGTCCGCGAGACCGCCGCGCGCGGCGGCGCCGTGCTGATCCCATCGTTCGCGATCGGCCGGGCGCAGGACATCACCTACGCGCTCCACCGCCTGCGGAACGCCGGCTCCATCCCATCGATCCCGACGATCGTCGACAGCCCGATGGCGGTGGACGCGACGGAAATCTTCCGGCGGCATCCCGAGTGCTTCGACGACGAGACCCGGACCATGCTGGCGCACGAAGATCCATTTGGCTTCAAGGGGCTGCGGTACGTCCGCGAGGTGGAAGACTCCAAGACCCTCAACGGCCTGACCGATCCCTTCATCGTGATCGCGACGTCCGGGATGTGCGAGTCGGGACGGATCTTATACCATCTGGCTCACCGGATCGACGACGTCCGCTGTTCGCTCGTGATCGTGTCGTTCCAGGCGGAGCACACGCTCGGCCGCAGCCTCGCCGGCGGCGCCGCCACGGTGCGGATCTTCGGGGAGCCGCACGACGTGCGCCTTCAAGTGCATCAACTGGCAGAGTTCAGCGCGCACGCGGACGGGGACGAGCTAACGGCGTGGGTGGCGCGGGTGCCGCGCGTGGGACGGATCTACTGCGTGCACGGTGAAGAAGCCGGGTCGCTCGCGCTCGCCGCCTCGCTCCGGGCCCGGGGCTACGCCGCGGACGTGCCGGTCCGCGGCCAGCAGGTGGAGGTCGCCACGTCGTAACCGGGGCTGCGGCGGCGCCGTTCGCGGCCCGTTACAAACCGCCCGCCGCGCTGTTCACCTGATTTCGCGCACTCCGGCGGCGGGTCCGCCGAGAGTCCGCTCGAACTCCGGACGGGTGAGGTCGCCTTCCTCATACCGATGCCACAACTCGTTGAACTCGTCGGACGTCTGCCGGGCCGGCTTCACGGTGATGAGGAACAAGAATCCCAGCACGCCCACGATGAAGCACACCAACGCTGCCGCGACCAGCGCGCTCCAGACCCAACCCGATCCAAACAGCATCGGCCACATGACACGGTCCTCTAGGGATGGGATCGCACGATCTACTTCGGATCGGAGCCGGAGGCCGCCGGCTCGGTGGTCCGCTTCTGCGGCGGCGCCGCGGCCGCAGATTCGGGCTCGGAGATCTCGCCCCAGTAGCACTCGTCGCAGAACTTGATCACGACGCCATGCCGCTCCAGTTCGTGGCGGACCTCACGCAGGCCGCACTTTTCACACGCCGTGTAGAGTGGTTTCATCGCTGCCCTCCTGCGGACCGGTCCGTCGGCGCCCCGGGCCTTTGTCCTACGGTACCATCGCCCCGGCGGCCGGCCCATCCGGCGATTATCTGATTCCGGCTCCTTCCACAACCCGATCCTGCGTCTGGCGGGGGAGAGGCGGAACCGGAGGAACTCCCGGTAGCGAAACGCAAAAAGGAGCGCACTTGTTGAGCGGCACCGCACCGTCTTCAGCCGTGCCTCCCGGGTCTACTGTCGTCCGGTGCTCTCCGAAGAGGCGCGCTCCTCGAAGTGAACGTGGCCGACCGTCGATTCCCGGGCGCCGGCGTTTGATTCGGCGACTCGCCGCGTGCGCTCCGTTTGCAAGGTAGCACCGGCGCGCGGCCTCGCCTATCGGATCGAAGTCGTATTCGACCGCCGCGGAGAACCGATTCGCCGGCGGCCGGAGGGACGGCCCCCCTTCTGGACGAACACCCGGCGAAAGAATCATGCAGGCGCTGACCACGATTCATGCGATCGCGATCGGCCTCTACCTCGCGGTCGCGCTTCTGCTTATCGCGCAGTACGTCGAGCTGCGCGCGGCGTATGCGCTCTGGTGGGCGGCGGGGGCCTTGGCCCTCGCGGCGCGCGCCCTCGCCGATCTCGCCGCGCTCACCGCGGCGGTGCCACTCCCGCTGATGCTCGTCGAGACCACCCTGCAACTTGCCGGCGCCGGCTTTTTCCTCACCGCCTCCGTCTCCCGCGATCCGCGCTCGCGCGGCATCGCCGTCGTGGGCACCCTCGGCTTCGGCGCGCTGATGGCGGCGGTGATCGCGGTGCTGCTCCTGACCACCGGTCAGGTGATGCTGGCGGACGGCATCGCGGACACCGCGACCGGGGTCGCCTTCCTGCTGGCGGCCGAAGGCTACCGGCGCGCCGAGCAGCTGCTCGACGACCTCGGGACGCGGTTGATCTTCGGCGGGCTGGCGATCGCGGGTGTAAACTACCTCGCCTGGGCGTGGGTGCCGAAGACCGTCGGCCTGGAGACCACGTTCGAGCTGCTGGGCGGGCTGTTCGTGCTGGTGTTCGGCGCGGGGGTGCTCGCGCGGTCCGTGCAGCGGGCGCGGCGGCTCGTCGTGCTCAGCCAGATCAGCGCCGCGCTGCACCGGTCGACCACAGTCCACGAACTGCTGCGGGACGTGCTCGAACGCGCGGGTGAGCTCCTTCAACTCCACAGCGGCTGGGTATTCTTAAGACGGCCGGACACTGACGTGTATGAGCTCGCGGCCACGTATCATCTCCCCCGCGTGCTCGAGGCGGACGAGCGGGAGGGGATGCGCGGGTCGTGCCGGTGTCTCGATCTGCTCGCGGCACATCAGCTCACCGACCCTGTCAATATCGTGAACTGCATGCGACTCGAGCGGGCCGGGACGAGCGCCCAGCACGCCAGCGTCCCGCTGCGGACGTCCAGCGGGATCGCCGGGCTGATGAACCTGGTCCTGCCGGCCGGCCGGCTCTTCGGCCACCGCGAGCTCGCGCTGCTGGCCACGGTGGGCGGCGAAGTCGGCCTGGCAATTGAGAAGACGCATCTGCTCGAGGAATTGGCCGTCAAGGAGCGCATCCGCGCCGAGCTCATCAAACGGGTGCTCACCGTGCAGGAAGACGAGCGCCGCCGGATCGCGCGGGAGCTGCACGACGAGACCGGCCAGTCACTGTCGGCGCTCATCCTGAACCTCGACATCACCCGGGCCACCGTCGAGGACCAGCCGCAGACGGCGGAGGCGCTCGACCGGCTCAAGGGCCTGGCGGAAGGGGCGCTGGAAGAGGTGCGCAAGCTGATCTACGACCTGCGGCCCACGGTGCTGGACGATCTCGGGCTCGCCTCGGCCCTGCGGTGGTACGCGCACGCGCAGCTCGAGCCCCGCGGGGTGGAGGTCACGTTCAAGATTGAGCTCGGCGAAGCCCGGCTCGACACGGTCGTCGAGACGACCCTGTTCCGCATCGCGCAGGAGGCGATGTGGAACATCGTCAAGCACTCCGGCGCAACGCGCACCGAGCTCGAACTGAGTCTCGCGGCAGACCGGGTGCGCCTCAGGGTGTGGGACAACGGCCGCGGCTTTCGGCTCGATGGCCAACGGACGTTCGAGCCGCTCCGCGGCGGCCTCGGCCTCGGGGGCATGCGCGAGCGGGCCGCGCTGATCGGCGGGACGGTCTCGATCCGGTCGAACGAGGGACACGGCACCGAGGTCGTGGCGGAGCTCCCGTTGACGGCACCCGGGGGCGCCTGACCGCACCATACCGGAGCGCGTCGCCCGCCGTCGCCTAGACGGCGCCCTCAGCGGGACGCGTAGGCCGGCTGCCGCTTGATTCGCTCCTCCAACGCCGCGCAGCGGGCCTCGTTGCCGCCGGCGCCCTCGGGGACGTTGGCGCTGACGCGCACCGGCGGATGCACGCCCGCGGCGACCAGCCGTTCGATCACGGTCGCAACCAGCATGTTCACGATGATCGCGGTCGTGACCGTCGACGTGCCGCCCACGCGCTCGGGCACCCCGTCGATCGCCAGCAGCGCGTCCCCGCGCGGCCCGCAGGTGTCGATGACGTGGTCGGCGACCTCGAAGAGCCGCTTCCCGCTGGAGTGGCGCGACGGCACGTCGCGGGAGTGCTCGAGCGACGTCAGCGCGGTCACGACGAGCCTGCGCGTCTTCCCGTAGATCGCGGCCTCGACCGGGGCGGCGTTGATGCCCGAATTCGAGACCACGATGAGGTGCTCGCCGGCCCGAAGGTCGTACTGCGCGAGCACGGTCGGCACGTAGCCTTCGAGCCGCTCCAGATACATGCTGAAGGGCCCGTGGCCGGAGAGCGCGGGGTCGATGATCGCGTTGATGCAGCAGAGGCCGCCGGCCCGGTGAAAGATCTCCTCCGCGGCCATGTGCGAGTGCCCGGAGCCGAAGATGTGCAGGAGGGCGCCCCGGGCTACCGTGCCCGCGATCGCGGCCCCCACCCGCTCGATCGCGGGACGCTGTTCCGCGCCGACGCGGGCGACGATCGCGGAGATGCCGGCATGGTACTCGCTGGCGGCGCTCACGCGTTCGGCCACTCCCTTTCCATGCCGCAGGCCTGTGTGTACGGGGCCAACACGGCGGTGATGCGGTCGGCGACCCACTCCCGCGGGTCGCGGCCCAACCGGCCGTCGCGGACGCCGGCATACTGCTCCGGCAAGAACTGGCTGAGCAGCGAAAGCGGCGGCGGGCGGCGAATGAGGTTTTCGAAGAGACGATCGAGGGCCGCCTGCACGTCGGGTCGCGGCCAATAGTAGCGCATGCGGTCGGCATACGCATAACGGCGGGCGCAGGCGATCTCGTCGGGCGTTCCGTGATAGTAGCCGGCCCAGTGCCGCGGATCGGCGACCATCGCACGGTCCACGACCGCCGGCAGATCGGACAGCACGGCACCGGGACGGCCCCCCAGCCATTCCCGCTCCATCCACGCCAGGGCGAACACCGCCTCCCGGAACGCAAACGTCAGCGCCGGACCGACCTTCAGGATGGCGAAATGGTCCTCGACCAGCCGCCGCAGCGACCCCGGCCGCTGGTAATCGGTGGAATGCGCCTCGAACACGAGCCGCGCGTGGACGGCGATGCAGCGCGAGAGTCGCGCGGCCGCGCCGGGCTCGTACTCGTGCACGGCGCCGGCGCCGAAGTCCACGCCGGGCAGCACCACCACCGCGATCACGCGCTCCCATGCCGCGTCCAGGCCGCGCCGGACGAAGGCGCGGCGGGTGATCTCGAGCATCTCCTCCACGTCCTCGGGCGCCGTGACCGCGGGCGGCGCCGTGCCGTCCGTCTCGCCGCCGGGCGCCGGAACGTCGGATCCGATCACGTAGTGGAGGGCGCCGGCCGGCTCCGGCAGGCGGCGGTGCGCGTCCTCGGCCGCGGCGCAGAGATCGGCCGTGCGCTCCGCGACGAGGGTGTTGGACGGCCGATCGTCACGGTCCCCGGCGCACGCCATGCTGGCGTCGAGGTGGAGCTTCGTGTAGCCGGTCTCGACGCAGCCAGCCGCGAGGATGCGCGCGCGGCGCATCGCCTCCTCCGCCGCCAGGGATCGCCACGGGTACGGCCCGAGGTGGTCGGCGCCGAGCAGGATCCGGTCACCGCTGAGGCCGGCGGATCGTCCGATGCCCGTCAGAAACGCCGCGAACGCGGCCGGCGTCATGCCGGTATAGCCGCCGTCCTGATTGACCTGGTTGGACGTGGATTCGACGAGCAGCGGCGCGCCGATCGCGGCGGCATGGCGCGCGGCCGCGTCCAACACGGCGGGATGGCTCGAGCAGATCGAGACGATCCCGCGCGCGGCGCCGGCTTTGTGCTCCGCGACGATCCGCGACAGCCGGTCGCCCGTCCGGACGGCGCTCATGCGCGCGACGATCGAGCCGAGGCGCGGGCGGCGGCCGCGCGCAGCGCGGCCCCGAGGTCGACGACCCCGTCGCGACCCGCGCGTGCCGCGAGCTCCGCGAGCGCGGCGAGATCCGCGTCGTCGCGGCGCAACATCACCTCGGCCAGCATGGGCAGGTTCACACCGCTGACCGTCTCCACTGCGCGTGCCGTGCCGACGGTCAGCGCCCCCGCCACGCGCGCGGGGACACCGCCCGGGATATCCACGAGACACAAGGCACCGTCGCCGGGGTCGAGACGCCCGAGCGCGGCGCGCACGTTGGCCTCGAGATCCTCCACGCCCTCGCCCGGCATCAATCCGACGGCCCACGCCTTGGCGGGCGGGCCGACGAGCATCGCGACCGTCTCGAGCAGTGCCTGGCCGAGCCCGCCGTGGCAGATCACGAGCACCCCGATGCGCGGCGCCTCCGCGGGCGGCGGCATACTCATACCTTGGCGCGGGCCCGGACGACGCGATTAAAGTCCGTTACGGCGCCGCCGGGGATCCATACGGCCTCGAGCGCCGCGCCCGCCGCGTCCAGCGCCTGCCATGCGGCGAGATCGTCGGGGTCCGCGGCGACCTCCTTCGTCAGCCGCTCCCGGCCCGGGGCCGCCCGCACGTTCCCCACGTTGACCTTGGTCAGCGGCACGCCCGCCGCCATGAGCCGCAGCAATTCCCGGGGGCCGCGCGCGAGCACCATCACGGTGTCGTCCGGAAACCCGTCGTGCGCCAGCGCCGCCCCCGCCTCGTCCACCGGCAGAATGGACGTCTGCACGCCCGGGGGCGCCGCGAACTGCATCAGGGTCTTCTGCATCTCGTCTTTCGCCACGTCATCGTCCGCCACGACGATGCGCGTCGCACCGACCATGCGGACCCATCCCAGCACGACCTGCCCGTGAATCAGCCGGTCGTCCACCCGCACGAGCGCGATCTTCACGGTCGCACCCCGCGGCGCGGCGGTGCGCTACCTGGGCAGCGCGAGGCGCGCCGCAAGATAGCGCTTGTCGTCGAGCCGCATCGCGTCGGGCCGGACGCCGCGGGTGAGCGCCGCGTGGTATGCGAACTGGTAGAGCGGCAGCACGGCGTACAGCGGCGTCAGGCACTCCGGCACCGCGAGCGCGAGCCGCGTGACGTGCGCCACGCGGGGAAGGCCGTCGGCCGCGTCCGTGATCACCCAGACCTGCGCGCCGATTTCCCCGAGCGCCGCGGCGAACCCGGTGGCCTTCGAGTAGGCCGGCCCCTGCAGCGCGAGCAGGATGACCAGGTCGCCGGAATCGATCGAGACCCAGGGCCCGTGCATCGCCTCTTCGAGCTCCCACGCGTGCGCCGGGACGTGCGCCGTCTCCTGCAGCTTCAACGCGCCCTCGTACGCGGTCGCGAGGTTCGGTCCGGCCCCGATGACGAACACCCGAGGCCACTCCCGCGCGCCCGCGCCGAGCCGCTGGGCCTGCGCCGCGGACTCGTCGAGGATCTGCCGGGCCGTCTCGGGCGACACGTCGAGGGCCCGCCGGTACGCGTCGGCGTTGCGTTCCCGGCGGGCCGCCATCTCCACGGCCAGCAGGTAGTGCTTCAACAAGGAGGCGACGTAACTGCGGGTCTTCGGGAGGGCGGGCTCGCGCCCGCCCTCCCCCAGAATCGTGCACGTCGCGGCCTCCGCGATCGGCGACCACGGCACGTCGGTCAGGCCGATCGTGACCGCGCCGCGCTGTCGCGCCGTCGACAGCGCGGCCATGACGGACTCGGTCCCCCCGGTGTGCGAGATGGCGATGAGGCCGGCCCGGTCGAGGGCCGCCGGAGGATATGCCGCAAACTCGAACGCGTCGTGCGCCACTGCCGGGACGCCGGCGATCTTCGGGAAGACGTAGGTCGCAGCGATCGCGGAGAAATAGGAGGTCCCGCAGCCGACGAGATGCACCGCTTGGACGCCGTCGAGCGCTTCCGCGGCGCGTCCGACCTCCCCCCGCCGTTCCGGCCTCAGCGTGCCGCGCAGCGTCGCCGGAACGCTGGCCACGCCCTCCCACATCAGAAACGGATGGGTGGTCCGCTCGAGCGCGGAGGTGAGCATGTCCCCCGCCGGCTGCGCGTGCCCCCCGCCCAGTGCAGTGGGTATCACGTGTGTCGCTCCTACTTCAGAATTTGGAAGCCGCCGAGGATCAGGGACGCGGCGATCAGGCTGAGCATGAGCGTCGTGGTCTTGGTGCGCCGCCGCACCAGCCAGAACACTACCAGCACGAGCGCCAGCGGCAGCATCTTCGGCATGATGCCGTCCAGCATCGCCTGCAGAGACACGGAGGTCTTGCCGACGGTGTAGGTGAGCGGCGTTCCCACGGAGATCCAGACCGCGGTCAGCGCGCCGACCGTCATCAGTCCGACCATCGCGGCGCTCTCCATCACGCGGCGCAGCCCCGCCGAGCTGAACATGTTCAGCGCACGCTGGCCGAGACGATAGGCGGAGTCGAGCGTGGTCCAGTAGACGTAGAGGTGCAGCACGCCGAGAACCGCGATGAACAGGAACGGCGCGACGGGGTTGCCGGTGAGGGCCAGGGATGCGCAAATCCCACCCATCAGCGGCCGCGCGGTACCGTGGAACATCGAGTCCCCGATGCCGGCCAGCGGGCCCATGAGCCCGGACTTCATGCCCTGGATCGCCTGGGGCTCGATGTCCTCCCCGGCCGCGCGCCGGGCCTCCATGTCGGCCGTCAGCGCGAGGATCGAGCCGTGGATCCACGGGTGCGTGTTGAAGAAGACGAGATGCCGCTTGAGCGCTTCCACGTACCGCTGCGGCTGTCCCTTATAGATCCTCTTCAGAAATGGAATCAGCGCCCACGTGAACCCCAGCGCCTGCATCCGGTCGAAGCTGAACGCCGACTGCAGGGCGAAGCCGCGCCAGAAGATCTGGCGGATGTCGGCGGGCGTCACCGCCGGCCGCACGGCGATGTCCACGCTGCCGCCGGCGATCGCCGGCACCGGACGCGCGGGCTGCGCAGCCGGCACGGGAACCCGCGCCGGACCTTCCGCGGCGCGGCGCGTCTGCATTATGGCCGCCATGACGACGGCGAGGGCCGCCACGCCGAGGATGTTAAACTGCGTGTACGCCGCCAGCAGGAAGCCCAGGAAGAAGAACGGGAAGAGCGCCGGGGTGACGAGCGAGTTCAGCAGCAGCGCGAACCCGAGAGCCGGCAGCATGTTCCCCGCGAGGTTGATGCCGGCGGTCAGCCAGTGCGGAATCGACGCTGCGAGGGCCCGCACCGCCTCCACGCCGATCGCGAGCGCGACGAACGTCGGCACCGCGTCGGCGAGGAAGTGCACCGCGTTGCCGAGGTGTACCATCAGCGCGATGCCCCGGTCCTGGGCCTTGTCCGCGTAGCGCTCCGCGGCGTTCACGAAGAACACACTCACGGTCTTTGCCAGCAGCTCGAAGAACGAACCGAGCAGCGCCGCCGGGACCGCGATCAGAATCGCCGCCCCGATCCCCTGGTGGGCGGCGATGCCGAAGGCGGTGCCGAGGATGCTGCCGATGTTATAGTTGGGCGGCACCGAGCCGCCGATATCGGAAGCCCCCATGAACACGAGCTCAAGCGTGCCGCCGACGATCAGCCCGGTGTGAAAGTCGCCCATGATGAGGCCGGTGATGGGCGCGACGACGATCGGACGTTCCAGGAACCAGTCCCCGAAAAATCGACGCGAGAAGTACGCAAATCCGGCCAAGCACGCAAGAATAACAGCCGTTCCGATCGACATGATCGGTTCCCCCTTGGAGACGGCGCAGGCGCTTGCCCAGCGCGGCGGGTACAATACGCCTTCTTACCAGTGACTGTATCCGTACCGGCGCAGGGTGAATATCCGACCGCTGTCTGATTTGCCGTCCGGCGGGTGCCGGATGGCACCCTGGCAGGCCGGTGCGTACAGTACAGGCGGAGAAGGTTTATCGGCGGTCGCGGAACATTCCGGAGGCGAGGACATGCTCGATGCCGAGCCCCTCAACGAGATGATGAAGATGAACCACGATGACGTATTCTCGCTCTCGCTGAACA